>JANNTO010000378.1:0-2025 GCA_031403675.1 Gammaproteobacteria bacterium
ACCGGCTGATCTGGGCCAGCACATATCGCGGCGCTTCAACGAGGACATGGAGCGCGTCCGCACGCGCGTCATGCAGATGGGCGGCTTTGTCGAGCAGCAGTTGCAGCAGGCCGTCATCGCGCTGGTCGAGGGCGACAGCGAACTCGGCGAGCAGATCGCGCGCGATGACTACAAAGTCAACCAGATGGAAGTCGAGATCGACGAGGAGTGCGGCCGGATCCTCGCGACCCGGCAGCCGACCGCATCCGACCTGCGGGTCATGGTGGCAATCATCAAGACAATCACCGACCTCGAACGCATCGGCGACGAAGTCGAAAAGGTCGGGTTCATCGCGGCCAAGCTGGCCTCGATGGAGAAGCCCGCGGATCACTATCGCGAGATCCGGCACCTGGGCAAGCTAGTCACGGAGATGGTGCACGATGCGCTGCATGCATTCGCGCGTCTGGACGCCGACGAGGCCTTCGAGGTGGCGCGCCGCGACCGCAAGGTCGATGAGGAATACGAAGCGATTCAGCGCCAGAGCATCACCTTCATGATGGAAGACCCGCGTTCGATCCGGCGCGCGCTCGAGGTCATGTGGGTGGTCCGTGCCATGGAACGCATCGGTGACCACGCCAAGAACATTTGCGAGTACACGGTCTACATGGTCCACGGCAAGGACATCCGGCACCTGTCGCTCGACGATGCGGAGCGGCAGATCCGCGATTCAGCCCTGGAGCGCCAGGGCTGAGGATGCCGACTCGGCGAACCGGCAACTGGCTGGGGCTTCTGGTCTGCGCATTGGCCACCGGCTTCGCCTTTTACTCCCAGCACCTGCTCGGCCTGCAGCCCTGTCACCTGTGCGTATTCCAGCGCTTCACGGTCGCCGCCATGGGCCTCGCGTTCCTGCTCGCGGCCTTATTCCCGGCGGGCGGCCTGCGCGCGCCGTTTCATGCGCTGTTGATCGGAGTCGCGGGCTTCGCGACGCTCGGAACAGCGGGACGTCATGTCTGGATTCAGATGCAGCCGCCGGGCGAGATCCCGGCCTGCGGCGCGGATCTCGATTTCATGCTGGACATCTTCCCATTGACCGAGGTGATCCTGAAGGTCTTCAGGGCCGGCGGTGAATGCGCCCAGGTGGACTGGACGCTGTTCGGCCTGTCGATGCCGGCATGGGTTTTTGTTCTCGCGCTGTTCCTCACGGTCGCAGGGATCTGGAACAACCTGCGTCGGGTCCCCGCAACCGGGAGTGTTACAAGAGGCGCGTGAGCAGCGCCTGATAGGTGCGTTGCAGCAATTCGAGATCCTCGATGCGGCAGCACTCGTCGATCATGTGGATGGTCTGATTCACGATTCCCAGCTCGATCACCTCCGCACCCATCGGTGCGATGAAACGCCCGTCAGAGGTACCGCCACCGGTGGAGAGTTCAGGCGTACGACCGCTGACTTCTCGCACCGCCTCGGATGCAGCCGCCGCCAGCGCCCCGGGCGGCGAGTAGTACGGCAGGGCTGACACAAACCATTCGATCGTATGCCGCAGTCCGTGACGGTCGAGAATCGCAGTGATCGTCATCTTGAGGCTGTCCAGCGTCTGGGCCGGCGACCAGCGCAGATTGAAGCGCGCTTTCAGTTCGCCGGGAATCACATTCGGCGCACCGGTGCCGGCATTCAGATTGCTGATCTGGAATGTGGTCGGCTGGAAATGCTCGCTGCCGGAATCCCAGGTGCGCGAAGCGAGCTCGACGATTGCGGGCGCGAAGCGATGAATCGGATTGTCGGCCCGATCCGGATAAGCGACATGCCCCTGGATGCCATGCACGGTCAGTCGTCCGGACAGCGAACCGCGCCGGCCGATGCGGATCGTGTCGCCAAAGACGCGCTGACTCGACGGCTCGCCGACCACGCAGTAATCGATGCGCTGACCGCGCTCGCGGAGCACTTCGACCACCCGCCGCGTGCCGTCGACTGACGGTCCTTCCTCATCGCTGGTGATCAGGAAGGCGATCGAGCCATCGTGCCCGGCATGCGCGGCGACGAATTCCTCCG
>JANNTO010000379.1:0-4421 GCA_031403675.1 Gammaproteobacteria bacterium
CAAGAGCCAGGCGGGCGTGCACGTCTCGGTGAACTCGCTGCAGGAATACGTGCGCGACCTGTCGCGGCTGATCTCGACGCCACATCCCGAGTACCAGGCCCACGGCATCGAGGTGGATGGCGAGTGGCGGCAGCTCAATGCGAATCTGCTGCAGATCGAGAACGAGTACTACAGCTTTATCCGTCCGAAGCGCGTCGCGTACTCCGGCGAGCGCCCGACGCAGGCGCTGCTGCGCGGCGGCGTCCAGTACGTCGAGATGCGCTCGCTCGATGTGGGCGCCTACGACCCGGTCGGCGTCAACCAGCGCAAGCTGTGTTTTCTCGAAGCCTTCGCGGCGCTCTGCCTTTTGCGCGACAGCCCGCCGCTCACGGCCGAGCTGTCGGAGCGCTTCGAGGCCAATCACGTGCTGGTCGCGAGCCGCGGCCGCGAGCCGGGCCTGAAGCTCTGGACTGAAAGAGGCGCGCTCGGACTCATCGACTGGGCCGCGGAACTGCTCGACCAGATGCAGGGCATCTGCGAACTGCTCGATGCGGGGGATGCCTCGCGGCCCTACGCCGCGGCGCTCGCATTCCAGCGTGCCAAGCTTGCCGACCGCGCGGAACTGCCCGCTGCGCGGCTGCTTGAAGAAATGCGTCGGCAGGGCACCTCGTTCTTCGAGCAGGCGCTGTGGATGTCCGAGATGCACCGCGATTATTTTCGCGATCTGGTCCCGCCGAACCCGGGCCGCATGGCCGAATTCCACTCGGAAGCCGATGATTCCCTTCAGGAACAGCGGCGGGTCGAAGCCGCCGATTCAATGCCGTTCCGGGCCTTTGTCGAGCGCTATTTCGCCGGCACTCTGGTTTGACATATTGCTTTCTAATCCGGCACTTACGCGGATGATTGAGAAAATCACTTAACGCCTTCACATGCGCGTAATAAGATCGGGACACACTGCGCGGCACCCCTCAACGCCGGGCAACAGGGATGGATCAGGGATCATGGAGCGAGCTCAGGACGGCTTTGAAACGCGCCTGCTGGAAGGCAAGCCGCTGGATGCGGCCAACGATCCGGTGATCGCGGGCCCGCGCCCGGCGTCTGGATGGGACCCCTTCGAAATCTGGCGTACCCGCGTCCGCGGCCTGCGCCTGCGTCTTCCCAGGGAAGGGAAGGACTCTACCGACTGATGCAGGGTCCGGCCGTCTCGGCGACAATCCAAGGTGTGGATCGTGCCTCTTCGCTGACGGGGCAATTACAGCGCGGTTTCCCCTGGCTGCGCTTCGAACCCGATTTGGAAGGCGTATATCGCCAGCAGCAATTCCGCGATCGGGTCGGGTACCTGCGAGTCAGCCTTGCGATCCTCGCGGGACTGCTGCTGCTCCTGTTCCGGGTCGACCATGGCGTAATGCCGGAGATCAGCGGCCAGATGCCGGTCATTGCGCGCTTTGGCGTACTGGTGCCGATGCTCGCTCTCGCATTTGCGCTGACATTCCTGGGCCGGGCGGAGATCTGGTATCCGCGCATCCTGTCGGTGCTCGCGCCCATCGCACTGCTCGCCATCGCCTGGCTGGGGCTGTGGGCCTGGGGTTTGGGCGAGGGCCGGCTGTTCGTGCGGCTGATTATCGGAACCATTGCGGTTTACTTCCTGCTCGGGGTGTCGTTTCGCATTGCTTTCGCGGCCAATTTCATTGCCATCGCCGGTTACGCCTGGCTCGCGATCGCACTCGCGATGCCGGCTCCGCAACTGGTTCATTACGTCTGCGTGCTGCTCGTCTCCAGCCTGATCTGCGCGATGGGCGCTTACAACCTGGAACACGCGCGCCGCACCGCCTGGCTTGAAGGGCAATTACTGGCCGAGACTGCGTTGCAGGACGGCCTGACCGGCATCCACAACCGGCGCCGCCTCGACGAGCATCTGCAGCGCGTCTGGCAGCAGAGCGTGCGCGAACACAAACCGCTTGCACTGCTGTTCGGCGACATCGATCACTTCAAGGCCTACAACGACCGCTATGGGCACCAGGCCGGCGATGAGGCGCTGAAAGCGGTTGCCTTGGTACTCGCGCAACACGCGCGCCGCCCGCTCGATCTAGCGGCACGTTTCGGCGGCGAAGAATTCGCGATCGTGTTGTTCGACACCAGTCGCGAGCATGCGCTGCGCATCGGCGAGGAAATCCTGGAAGAAGTGCGACGACTTGGCATCGTGCACACTGACTCGAGCGCCGCGTCGGTGCTGACCATCAGCATCGGCATCGCCTGCGTCGTGCCGGTCGCGAGGCGAAGCTGCGCTGGGCTGCTGCAACTCGCCGACCAGGCGCTCTATGCGGCCAAAGATGGCGGACGCAACCAGGCGCGCCTGCTCGAAGCGGAATACGAGCACATGCAGACCGGCTATTTCCGCCGCGAGATTCTGGGCGGCGGGCCCGATCAGTAGATCGTAATAGCGCGCCGGCGCAGTCCGCACGTTCTTCAAATCCCCTTGGTTCGCATGGCACGGTCCAATGGCCGGTCTGCCGCGCGTAGTGCGCCGTCTGCACGCCGCGATAGGTCGTAATTGTGATTATTGTCACATCGGCCGAACCGGTAAATGCGGAAGATCCACTGCAGCGCGGCCCATCGTTGCTGCCGCGGGAGATGGACGTCGCTGTCAGCAAGAAGGGGACCCCACATGAAGACAAATCCACTAGGCCTCGCGCTGGCCGCGAGCGCGTTCCTATGGCTTGGCACGGCCCACGCTACGGGCGCGCTACAACTGAGCAATCAGGTTTTCCAGGAAATCGAGGTCATTGGCGCGGATGGCAAGCCCGAACGCCAGACCGTTCCGGCCGCCACGGTGGTGCCCGGCACTGAAGTGTTCTACGTGATCACCTACCGGAACACCGGCGACCAACCGGCCGACAAGGTCGCGATTACCAATGCGATGCCGGCTGAACTCGAATATGTAGCGGTTCTCGGACCGGCGCCCGCCAACCAGGTTTCCGTCGATGGCGGCAAGCAGTACGGCGCGCTCGCCAGCCTCTCCGTGACCGGTGCCGATGGCAAGCCGCGCCCGGCGCAGGCCGCTGACGTGACGCACGTGCGCTGGGTGCTCGGCACCGCATTGCCGCCCGGCGACGGCGGCAAGGTTTCTTTCAAAGCACGGCTGAGGTAGTTCGCAGAACCACGCTGAACAGCAGTTTTACTCAGGAGCGAAAAAAGTGAGATCGACTCATCTGAAATACCTGGCAGTGGTTCTGCTGCTGGCGGGGGCGCAACAGGCCCAGGGCCTTGGCACCGTCCAGGGCACCAACGTCGCCAATACCGCATCCGTTGACTACACGGTCGGCGGCGTCAACCAGCCGGATGTCTCCAGCAACACGGCGAATTTCGTGGTTGACCGCCGGATCAACCTGACGGTCGCTGAAGTCGGCGGCACATCGACCAGCGTGATACCGGGTTCCATCGACCGGGTCACGACGTTCACGGTGTCTAACACGACCAACGGCACTCAGGACTTCCGCCTGCTTGCGACCAACGACGCGGCCGGGGCAGGAACCGCGTTCGGCGATACCGACAACTTCGACGGCGCCAACGTACGCGTGTTCGTCGACAACGGCAACGGAATCTACGAACCGGCGCTCGATACGGCGACGTTCATCAATGAGCTCGGCGCGGATCAGACGCGCACCGTGTTTGTGCTGGCTGACATTCCGGTCGGTCAGGTCAACGACGATACCGCCGGCGTCACGCTGCGAGCCTTCGCGGCCAACTCGGGAGCAGCGGGACTCGGCGCCGATGCCACGCAAACTGCGGGCGCGGATACGCCGCTGGTCGTTGATACCGTGTTCGGCGATACCGCCGGCGCGGCCAATACAACAGGTGACTCAGCGCTCGACGGCAGCCATAGCGATGACGACGAGTACGACGTGGTTACGGCTGCGCTGACGGTCATCAAGAGCCAGACCGTCATCAGCGACCCGTTCAATGGCCTGGTCAATCCCAAGGCCATCCCGGGCGCGGTAATCGAGTACTGCGTGGACATCAACAACACGGGCGCATCGCAGGCCGATGCCATCGTAATGACCGATGCAATTCCCGCGAACACGACCTACCAGGCCGGCACCATCCGGGTTGGCGTAGCTGGCGCCGGCACGGGATGCACCAGCGGCACTGGCGCGGCCGAGGACGATGATGCTGCCGGTGGTGGTGATGCCGGCGACTTCAACGTGACGACGGCGGGCGCCGTCACTGTGCGTGGGGGCAACATCGCGGCTGCGGCGCGTTACAAGGCCCTGTTCCGCGTCACCGTCAACTGACGCCGGAATCGCCCAGCAGAACACGTCCGCCGGGGTTGCAAAGCCTCGGCGGACTTTTGTTGGTGGTTCAAGCGATGTTGCTCACGAGACCAGGAAAAAGATCGCTTCGTCTGGCAACCACCCTGTTGCTTGCGCTCACCCTCGGCCAGG
>JANNTO010000380.1:0-2288 GCA_031403675.1 Gammaproteobacteria bacterium
GGCGTGCCGACGACGGCGTAGTTCAGCCGGTCCGCGTGGAAATACTCGACCGTCTTGCGGATGCGCTGCTTGAAATTGGTCGCGGCGACGATCTGGAGATACTCGCGCAAGCCGAGTCGAGCCTCCTTTGTTTCGTTAGCCGGCGTCTGCACGATCAGGTTGAAGTGATTGACCTGGCCAACGAGCCCCCCGGAAATGACGATCTTGTTCTTCCAGGTTTCGTCGTAGTCCGGGAACACGCGGCGGATCGCCTCGTCGCGCCAGCGATAACAGCCAATCGCGGCGAGGGTCGGCGCGATGTCCACTAGTTCGCATTCGATGCCGAGATGTGTGGCGAGCTGGCGCCCGCGCTGGCTGCTGCCGCTCGATGAATCCTGCTCGGGCAGCAGCAAGCCGAATACTTTTTCCTTGCCGACCGCGCGCACGGCGAGCGCCGCGCAGACGGAGCTGTCGATGCCGCCGGACATCGCAACGACCAGGCCGCGACGCGACAGGTCACGCGAGAGAATTTCCCGCAGGCGACGCGCAATGCAATCCGCCTCCGCGCCAAGGTCCAGTTCCAATACCTCATATCCCAATTTCATTTGAGCCCCAGGCGGCGCACTTTGCCGGTCGCCGTGTACGGCAGCGCATGCGCGAATTCCACGACCTTCGGCACCTTGTACATCGCGAGATGCTGGCGGCAATGCGCCTTAACGGTGCGCACCTCGAGTTTCGCTCCCTCTTTCATCACCAGCACCGCCTTGATGGCCTGCCCCAGCAGTTCATCCGGTATCCCGGTGACGCCAACCTCGGCAACGCCCGGCAGGGCCGCGATCGCTTCTTCCACTTCCTGCGGACTGACGCGAAATGCGCCGACCTTGATCATCTCGACAGCGCGCCCGTCAATGTACAGGAAGCCATCGTCGTCAAAATGGCCGAGGTCGCCCGTGTGCAGCCAGCCTCCGCGCAGCGCCTCGCGCGTTGCGTCGGGATCCTTGAGGTAACCTCGCATGACATTCGGGCCCTGCGCCGCGATTTCGCCGACTTCGTTGGGATTTGCCCCGGTCCCGTCAGGCCGCAGCACCGCGAGTTCCACGCCGGGTATCGCAACGCCGACCGAACCCAGTTTGTCGTCCAGACGGTCCGGGGGCAGGTAGCTCAGGCGCGCCGCGGCTTCGGTCTGGCCGTACATGACGAAGAGCCTTGCATTCGGCAACTGGGCGCGCAGCCGCAGGATATTCGCCTTCGGCATTGGCCCGCCGGCCTGGGTCAGGTAACGCAGGCGGCTGAGATCGAATGCTGCGAGGTCGCAGCGCGACAATAACAGCGCAAATGTCGAAGGCACGCCCGAGAATCCTGTGACGCCCCGGTCCGCCAAGCGTTGCAGCACGGCGTGCGGATAGGCGATGGAATCTTCGAGCAGCAGTTCCGCGCCGGCCGCGAGATGCGTGTGCAGCACGGAATTGCCGTAGGAGAACTGGAACGGCAGCACCGCGATGCCGCGGTCATCGGGCCGTAGTCCGAGGTACTTCACGATGGATGCCGTGTTGGACGCCAGGTTGACGTGACTCAACATGACACCCTTGGGACGGCCGGTCGTTCCGGAGGTGTAGATGATCGTCGCGATCGCATCCGCCTCCTGTGTGGAATGCTGCGGGGCGGCGGCACCACCCATCTGGCGGAGATAGCGGGCCAGCGTGCCGGCATCGTCCTCGGCGGGAATTTCGACCACCTCGACGCCATTGGACTGGGCGAGCTCGGAGATCGCGCTCCATTCCGGATGCGCCGGGTCTCCCAGCAGCATCCGCGCCTGGCAATGTTCCATCTGGCGCGTCAGGACCTGCGCATGCTCGTGCGGATTCAGCGGCACCGTCACGCAGCCCGCGGCGAGCGCGCCGTAGTAGGCCGCGACATAGTGCGGCGAATTGCGAAACAGCAGCGCGATGTGGTCGCCCTTGACGCGGCCGCAGCCCTGCAGGAACGCGGCACTCGCCGACACGGCGCCGGCAAGTTCCGCATAACTCCAGCGCGCCGTTTTCCACGCCAGCGCCGGCGCGTCCGACGTTCGCTCCGCGGTCGCCTGTAGCAGCGTAGTCAGGGTCTCGTACTGCGCGCGCGGCATGGGAATCCTCAGGCAGCCTTGCGCTTGGTCGTGACGAATGCCGCGATGCGGTTCACCGAGTCGAGGTTCTCGGGCACCATTTCAGTGTCCGCGACCTTGACGCCGAGCTGCTCCTCGATGAACAGGATAATCTCGAGCATCCCGGTCGAATCCACGATTCACTGCTGGGCCGCGGCATCGTGGA
>JANNTO010000381.1:0-2487 GCA_031403675.1 Gammaproteobacteria bacterium
CCATGTCCGAGGACAGCACCGCGGCCATGAACTCGCTGGCGTAGTGCGCCTTCAGCCATGCGGTTTGATAGGTGATTAGCGCATATGCGGCGGAATGGGATTTGTTGAAGCCGTATTCGGCAAATTTTTCCATCAGATCGAAGATGCCGCGTGCCTGCCCGGCATCGACGCCTTGCTGAGTAGCACCGGCTTCGAAGATCGCGCGCTGTTCGGCCATTTCTTCGGCCTTTTTCTTGCCCATCGCGCGGCGCAGCAGATCGGCGCCGCCGAGCGTATAGCCCGAAAGAATCTGCGCAATCTGCATGACCTGCTCCTGGTACAGGATCACGCCGTAGGTCGGCTTCAGGATTCCCGCCAGGCTCGGGTGCAGATAGTCGATTGCGCCGCTGTTACGGCCGTGCTTGCGCGCGATGAAATCGTCGACCATGCCCGACTGCAACGGGCCCGGCCGGAACAGCGCCACCAGCGCCACGATGTCGTCGAAGCAGTCCGGTTGCAGCTTGCGCACCAGATCCTTCATGCCGCGCGACTCCAGCTGGAAGATCGCGGTGGTGCGACAGGACTTCAAAAGGCGATAGGTATCGGCGTCGTCGAGCGGCAGGCGTGCGAGCTCAAGCGGCTGCTCGCCGGTCGCGTGGCGATCAGCATTGATGAGCTTCACGGTCCAGTCGATGATTGTGAGGGTCCGCAACCCGAGAAAGTCGAACTTCACCAGGCCGACCTGTTCGACGTCGTCCTTGTCGAACTGGGTAACGACGCTTGCGCCGGCGGATTCGCAATAGAGTGCGGTGAAGTCGGTCAGCGGGCTTGGGGCGATCACGACACCGCCGGCGTGCGTGCCGGCATTGCGCGCAAGCCCCTCGAGCCGCTGCGCCAGATCGACGAGGTCCCGCACCTCGTCCTCGGCACCATAGCGACGCGCCAGTTCCGGTTCCTTTTCGAGCGCGTCGGCCAGCGTAATGCCAAGCTCGAATGGAATGAGCTTGGCGACACCGTCGACGAACCCATAAGGCAGGCCGAGCACCCGCCCGACGTCGCGCACCACCGCGCGCGCGGCCAGCGATCCAAACGTGATGATCTGCGAAACGCGGTCGCGGCCGTAGCGGTCGGCCACATAGTCGATCACGCGATCGCGTCGCGACATGCAGAAGTCGATGTCGAAGTCCGGCAACGAGACGCGTTCCGGATTCAGGAAACGCTCGAACAGCAGGTCATGGCGCAGCGGGTCCAGATCAGTGATGCCAAGTGCCCATGCAACCAGCGAACCGGCGCCCGAACCGCGTCCAGGACCGACCGGGATGTCCTCACTGCGCGCCCAGCGGATGAAGTCTGCAACGACCAGGAAATAGCCCTCGAAACCCATCCCGCAGATGACCCCGAGCTCCTGGGCAAGGCGCTGGCTGTAGGGCGCAGCATCGGCCGGTTCTGCCGCAAGTCGCGCCGCCAGCCCCTCCTCAGCCAGGCGCTGTAACAGCCCGGGCGCGGTTGTTCCGTCCGGAACTGCGAATGCCGGCATGAAGATGCCGCCGTGCGCGAGCGGCAATGAACAGCGGCGCGCGATCTCGACGCTATTCGCCAGCGCCTCCGGCAGGTCCGCAAACAACTCGCCCATCTCGGCCGGCGTTTTCAGATATTGCTCGGGCGAATAGCGGCGTGGACGCGCCGGATCGTCGAGGCGCTGGCCGGCGTGGATGCACACCCGCGCTTCGTGTGCCTCGAACTCGTCGCGCTGCAGGAATCGCACGTCATTGGTCGCGACCACCGGCGTCGGTCGGTCCTCAATCATCTTGAGTACCGCAGCGATGTGTTCTTCGTCGCCGGCACGGCCGGTACGCTGGACCTCGAGGTAATAACGATCACCGAACTGCGCAAGCCAGCCGTCCAGCAAGGCGCGCGCATCGGCTTCGCGGCCAGCCAGCAAGGCGCGACCAACGTCACCCTCGCCGGCGCCGGACAAGGCAATCAAACCGGTCGTGTTGCCGGCATCGAGCCATGCGCGCTCGAGCAGTGGCCGTCCGCGCTCCTGTCCCTCGAGATAACTACGTGAAACCAGGCGCGTCAGGTTCCGAAAGCCCGCCAGGTCCTGGGCGAGCAGCGTGAGCCGCACCGGCTCAACGCGCTCGCCTTCCTCATGCAGCCACAGGTCGGCTCCGATAATCGGCTTGACGCCGCGACGTTCCGCCTCACGATGGAACTTGACCATGGCGAACAGGTTGCCGTGATCGGTCAGCGCCACCGCCGCCATTCCGACCTCGGCCACGGCCTGCATCAGGCGCGGCACACGCACGATGCCGTCCACCAGCGAATACTCCGTGTGCAGCCGCAGGTGGGCGAATGGCGGGTTCGGGTTGCGGGTCGCTCACTTTGAACAGGCCGTCCAAGGTCAGATCGAAGGCCGGTGTCCAGACGGGCGACTCCGTCCAGTTCGTCGCCCGCTCGACCACATAGTTCGTTCCGGGCTTGCCAAACACCGTCACCGTCGCCGCG
>JANNTO010000382.1:0-6740 GCA_031403675.1 Gammaproteobacteria bacterium
GATGTGATGAGCGACGTGGCGTTCCTGTCCATGGACTTGATGTCACGGCATCACGCAGACCTTGCCCACGAGTTCTTGAGTAGCTACCTGCAAGAGACTGGTGACTACCCAGGCTTGCGGTTGTTCCCGCTGTATGCCGCCTATCTCGCACTGGTACGCGCCAAGGTTGACGCGCTGGGCGTCGAAACCGCCGGTCCGGAAGAGCGCCATGCACTCGAATTGCGCCTGGCGGAACGCCTTGGTACCGCAGTGCGCTTCATGGATGCGGAGCCCCCGGCGTTGATCATCATGCATGGCGTAACGGCCTCGGGAAAATCCTGGTTGAGCGAACGACTGGTCTCCGGGATCCCTGCCTTGCGAATCCGTTCCGATCTCGAGCGCAAGCGCCAGGCGGGAATCGCTCCACTCGCCCGGCGGCAATTCGGCGTCGGTGAAGGTGATTACGCGGCAACGACAACGCAACGCATCTACGAGCGTCTGCTGGAATGCGCGGCATCCGCCCTGGATGGTGCCTGCAGCGTCATCATCGACGCCACGTTCCTGGACCCGGTTCACCGCGCCATGTTCAGATCGCTGGCGTTGCGGAGACGCTGCCGTTTCCTGGTAGTGTCCTGTACGAGCGACATTGCGACACTCGAGACGCGTCTCGACATGCGAACCCGCAACGCCCGGGACCCGTCGGAGGCTACGCGAGCGGTTCTTGATCAGCAGCTCCGGTCCCATCAGCCGCTGACCGCCGACGAGCTGCGGCAGGCTGTGCAGATCGACACCAATCAGACGGGCTCGATCGAAGCGGGGCTGATTGCGATCAGGACCGGTCTTGCGCGGGACATTTCATGACATCTGCGCCTGCCGTAAACGAATTCAGGACCTTGCTGGATGTCGCCGTCGATGCCGTCATCATCATTGACCATCGCGGAATCATCGAGGCCTTCAATCGCGCTGCCGAAAAGCTGTTCGGCTACGACGCCGCTGATGCCATTGGCAGGAATGTCAGCCTGTTGATGCCGGAGCCGCATCGAAGCCAGCATGACCGGCATATCGAGCGCTACCTGACAAGCGGCGTGGCACGCATCATCGGCATTGGGCGCGAAGTCGAGGCATGCCGCAGGGACGGCAGCACCTTTCCTGTACAGCTGGCAGTCGGGCGGATACCCGATTCCGATCCGCCGCGTTTCGTCGGGTTCATGCACGACCTGACCGCGCGCCATCAGGCCGCCGAAGAACAGCGGCGAACCCAGCAACGCATGGCCCGGGTATCGCATCTCGCGACGATGGGAGAGCTGACCGCGGGAATTGCGCACGAGATCAATCAGCCATTGGCCGCCATTTCCAACTATGCCCAGGCATGCGAAAGGCTCCTGCAAGCTCCAGCACCCGATCTCGCGGAAGTGCAGGATGCCCTGCGACAGATCGCCGGCCAGTCATTGCGCGCCGCTGAGATCATCCGTCGGGTGCGTCAGCTCGTGCGTACCCATGAGCCGAGGCGCGAGACGATCGACATCAACGACCTGGTCGAAGGGTTGTCGGCGCTGACACGCAGCGATGCCCGCATGCATGATGTGCAATTGTCGCTCGAGCTTGGCGATGACCTTCCTTCGATTGAAGCAGATGGCATCCAGATCCAGCAGGTATTGTTGAACCTCATTCACAACGCCATCGAGGCGCTGGGTGCGTCCGGCAGCGGCGATCGACGGGTGGTCGTTCGCACACGTCGGTGCGACCCGGACCAGATCGAACTCCGCGTGATCGATTTCGGCCCGGGAGTCGATGTGGCGATTGCCCCGCGGATTTTCGACCCGTTCTGCACGACCAAGGAACAGGGCACCGGCCTCGGCCTCGCAATCAGCAAGTCGATTGTCGAGGCACACCGCGGGCGGCTCGAATATCGGCCCAATACCCCGCGCGGTGCCTGCTTCATCGTGACTCTGCCTGCCGCGACGGATGGCGCACCATGACTGAGCGTGAGGTTGTTGCCACCGTCTTCGTCGTCGATGACGACGAAGCCGTGCGCAAGTCGCTGCGTCTGCTGCTGAAGTCCCAGGGACTACCGGTGGTCACCCATGATTCGGCCGCGGAATTTCTGGGGACGTACGATCCCGAGCAGCCAGGTTGCATCATCCTGGACGTGCGCATGCCGGGCATGAGCGGTCTCGAACTCCAGCAAGAGCTCAACCGGCGGGGCGCCGTCATTCCGGTCATCTTCATCACCGGACATGGGGACGTGCCGATGGCCGTAGAAGCCATGAAGCATGGCGCCCTGGATTTCCTGCAAAAACCCTTCAGCGACCAGGACCTCACCGACCGCATTCAGCGTGGGCTTGCCACCGACCTCAGAAATCGCGCACTGCTGGACGAGAAAGACCGGATCCGCGCGCGCCTGGCCGCGCTGACGCGGAGGGAAATGCAGGTGTTGCGCCTTGTCACGCTCGGCAAGGCCAATAAGGTGATTGCAGGAGACCTCGGTGTCAGCCAGCGTACGGTAGAGATCCATCGGGCTCACCTGATGGAGAAGATGGGCGCCACTTCGCTCGCACACCTGGTCCGCATGACGATGGTCGCAGGCATTGGTACTTCTACGTATTGATCATCGCCCGGATCCGCCTAGTCTTGGATGTGGCCGGCAGAAGAACGTCGGTCGTATTGTGGAGGAGAGAATCATGAACCTCATGCGTTGGGAACCTTTCAGGGAAACAGACGACTTCTTCCGCAATCTGACTCCTCCGATGTTTGGCAGGTGGCCGTAGTTGTTGGGCGAAAACGTGGGAATGAAGAACGAGTGGTCACCCTTTGTCGACATCAAGGAGACGGACGAAGAGTATCTGGTCCGGGCAGAGCTTCCGGGCTTGAAGAAGGAAGACGTGAAGGTGAGCCTGGATGAAGGCGTGCTCACCATCGAAGGAGAGCGCAGGCACGAGAAGGAAGAGAAGAACGAGAGGATCCATCGGGTTGAGCGCTTCTACGGCACATTCTGCCGCAGCTTCACGCTTCCGGATTACACGGATGCAAGCAAGATTCTTGCCGAGAGCAAGGACGGCGTACTGAGCATCCATGTACCGAAGCTGAAGATCGAAAAACGGAAGGCACTGCAGATCGCGGTGCAGTGACCGCCGACAGTGCGTGGCGCCGGATCCTTCGGGAACCGTGCGCCGCGCACTCCTGATTGCCGCTGCAGGCCTCAGCCCGCCAAGCGATCTGCGTCGGCGCCGAGCGTTGCGTGGCGCAGTGCCGCAATCTCATCGCGTACCGTTGCCGCCTTTTCGAATTCCAGGTTGCGCGCGAGGCGGTACATTTCCTGCTCCAGCTTGCGGATCTGCTGCAGCGCCTGCTCCGGAGTGAGACGGACCATCCTGCGACCGGTGCTGCCCTCGGCACCCGGCACGGCACGCGCACCCTCCATAATGTCCTTGACGGCCTTGACGATCGATTTCGGCACGATGCCGTGTTCCGCGTTGTAGGCAAGTTGCTTGATGCGTCTGCGAGTCATCTCGGCCATCGCACGTTCCATGGAGCCGGTCATGCGATCGGCATAGAGAATTGCCGTGCCGTGTTCATTACGCGCGGCGCGCCCGACGGTCTGGATCAGCGAACCCTCCGAGCGCAGAAACCCCTCCTTGTCCGCGTCCAGAATCGCAACCAGCGACACTTCCGGCAGGTCGAGGCCTTCACGCAACAGGTTGATGCCGACCAGCACGTCGAATTTCGCGAGGCGCAGGTCGCGGATGATCTCGACGCGCTCCACGGTTTCGATGTCCGAGTGGAGGTAGCGCACCTTGACGCCGTGCTCGTTCAGATAATCGGTCAGGTCTTCGGCCATGCGCTTGGTCAGCGTCGTGACCAGCACCCGCTCCTTGCGCTCGGCGCGCAGCCGGATCTCGGATAGCAGGTCGTCCACCTGCGTCGCAACCGGACGGACTTCGACGGTCGGGTCCACGAGCCCGGTCGGGCGCACCACCTGCTCGACGAGCTGTCCGGACTTCGCAAGTTCGCGCTCGGCCGGGGTCGCGGACATATAGATGGTCTGCGGCTGTACCCGCTCGAATTCGTCAAAACGCAATGGCCGATTGTCCAGCGCCGAGGGTAGCCGGAAGCCGTATTCGACCAGCGTCTCCTTCCGCGAGCGGTCGCCGCGGTACATGCCCTGGAGCTGCGGGATCGTCACATGGCTCTCGTCAATCACCAGCAGCGAGTTCCGCGGCAGGTAATCAAACAGGCAAGGCGGCGGCTCGCCGGGCGCGCGGCACGAAAGATAACGCGAGTAGTTTTCGATGCCGGCGCAATATCCGAGTTCATTGATCATTTCGAGGTCGAACAGCGTGCGTTGCTCGAGGCGCTGCGCTTCCAACAGCTTGTCGGCAGAGCGCAGTTCCGCCAGTCGCCCCCGCAATTCCACCTTGATCTCGTCGATCGCGGCGGTGAGCCGCTCGCGCGGCGTCACGTAATGCGTGGACGGGAACACGGTCAGGCGCGGGACCTTGCGCAGCACTGCGCCCGTGAGCGGGTCGAAGAACGCAAGGGATTCAATTTCCTCGTCGAAGAACTGCACGCGCACCGCTTCGCGCTCGGATTCGGCCGGAAAGATGTCCACGACGTCGCCGCGCACGCGGAAAGTGCCCTGGCGCAGATCCACTTCGTTGCGCGTGTATTGCATGTCGGCGAGGCGACGCAGCAATTGCCGATGATCCATGCGGTCGCCACGCACCAGGTGCAGGACCATCTTGAGGTAGGCCTCGGGATCACCGAGGCCGTAGATCGCGGATACCGTCGCGACGATGATCGAATCCGGCCGCTCGAGCAGTGCCTTGGTGGCCGATAGCCTCATCTGCTCGATGTGCTCGTTGATCGAGGCGTCTTTCTCGATGTAGGTATCCGACGACGGAACGTAGGCTTCCGGCTGGTAGTAGTCGTAGTAAGAAACGAAATACTCGACCGAATTGTGCGGGAAGTATTCCTTGAATTCGCCGTAGAGTTGGGCGGCGAGCGTCTTATTGTGGACCAGCACCAGCGTCGGCCGCTGGATCTTCTGGATCACGTTGGCAATGGTGAAAGTATTGTGGAGGAACAGGCCTCCACTACCGGCAAGAAATGTCTCCGGTCCGGGAACTGAAAGATCGTAGACATACGGGTGCTCGTACTGGATACGCTCGACGCGTCGGATCTGCGTCCAGAGGATCGAGCACAGCCCACGCAATGCCTTCCATCTGCTCCACCAGGTGATATCTGCAATCGCATTGCTCTTGGCTTCCACCGCCAGACCGTCGAGGAGACGGGCCAGCAATGCGCGACTTGGCCGCCGTCGGCCGTTTTCCACATAACTGATCATGGGGCGTGAGCAGCCCGCGAGGCGGGCGACGTCCACCTGCATCAACCCGAGTCCCAAGCGAAGGCCCTTCAGGTCGCCAGGCAGGACAGGAACGACGTCGACGTTGGTATCACCCTTTCGCCCGCGCCACGCATTGAGGCGCGTGAGTTTGTCCGGATGGTCGAAACCGACCGATTGCGCATAACGCTCCACATCTGCCGCACCGGACACCGCTACGGTGACGTAGATAGCTCCGGCGTGTCGACTGTTCGTTGCGCGCTTCCAGGTTCTGCGCAGTCGCGCATGGATACCGAAGCGCTTGAGCGCGTACGCAAGGTCGGAAGCCAGGATTTTGCTGGCCGTCGTCGCAGTCACTTCGCCGTTGTGACCTACAGTGCCGTCGCCATCGAAATACCCGCGCAGCAGGATGCCAAGAGAACGATTCGACAAGCGCGGCCAAAAGTCCGGAAGCCGCTTGCCGGCAGCTGACTTCCCGCAGGTTGTCGCCATCAAGGAAGTCAGCGCGGTCGAGGATATCTGATAATCGGAATTGGCCCGCACACCGAAGGGAATTCCGAGTTCGTCCAATGCTCTCTCGATCCGAGCGCGAATGACCGGATGGCGGTTTGCAATGATCAGATAGCGTTGCTGTGCGTTGCCTTCCGCGATGTAGTAACCGAACAACGCGAGGATGGGTTCAGACAATGGGAGCTGGGCGGCCAGTCGGCAGGCGCGCTTCTTGCCACCGACGTAGATTTCCGAAGGCGGCCAGGACCCTCCGAATCCGTCCGTCTCAGCCGCCATGAACATGTAGTTGCGAACCTTGATGCCTGACCCATGTACCCCGTGGCGAATCGCGCTGAGTTTGGCGTACGGAGAAAGCCCGCACGCTCGCAAACCGGCAACGACACGCTGACGCCCACCGGATTCGACGTACCGCAGCACGGACGCCTCGGCAAACACCGAGAGTTCGGTGTCGGCCAGGTATGGAAGCACGTCAAGTACACGCAGGTCTCCGGTTGCAGGAATCGAGCTGGGAGTCGGCAGATAGTCCGACGCTCGCGTTTCCTCCGTCCGCACGAGCGTCGGCTGTCCATCCCGCAGGACCGTCAGATTGTGGTCGGCCGTCAGTGTCACGGACCGACCGCAACTGGTGGTCAGCCGGAACATCTCCGCGGGTGCACGATGGCGCAGAAATGCCACAACCGTGTGCGACGCCGCCTGACCGCGCACGGGGTCGTAGGCTTCAGTCTGATACGCTGCATCGATGCATGCGTATTGTTCGGTCTCTGCTCCGGACGCAAGCCCCGGGACGGACTCAATCAATCGATCGATGAATGCGCCCGCGCGAACAATCTCGACGTACTCTTCACCGCCCAGTTGACGTGAGAGATAGAGCGGCTCGTCGTACCCGACGCTCTTGCCGGAACCGGTGACG
>JANNTO010000383.1:0-11427 GCA_031403675.1 Gammaproteobacteria bacterium
CTGGCAATGATGACGGCTGATGAATTTGCTTTCGATCTGCACATCGTTGTCGACCGTGCGGCCAATGATCAGCCGGCCGCTACGCAGCGGGCGCTCTTCCACGTGTTCCCCGGCATGGGCCAGGATGATGCGCGCCAGCACTTCGTCCCGCCCGATCGGCCGCGGTGCCGGTGCCTCGGCCATCACGGCGGCGCGCATGCGATTGGTGCGGGCGGCAAACTCCACCCATTGCAACTCGTCGATCGCGGCCTTCAGTTCGGTGACTCCGATCTTGTCGCGTTCCAGCGCATAGGCGCCCATCAGCGCGGTATCGCAGATCGTATTGATGAGGCGTGGCACGCCGCCGGTGTAGCGGAAGATGATCGGATAGGTGTCCGCTTCGAAGATCAGCCGGCCGTGCGAACCCGCGACTTCGAGACGATGCAGAACGTAGGCGTGCGTGTCCTCGGGCGTCAGGGCGGTCAAGTGAAAGCGCAGCCGCACGCGCTGCACCAGCTGGATCAGTTCCTCGGAGTCGAGTTTTCCGTTCAGTTCCGGTTGCCCGCACAGGATGATGCGCAGCACTTTTTCCTTGGTGGTTTCGACGCCGGACAGCAGCCGGATCTCCTCCAGCACGCGATTGGTGAGGTTCTGCGCTTCGTCGACGATCAACAGCACCTTGCGGCCCGCGGCGTACTGTTCGACCAGAAACTGGTTCAGCGTCGCCAGCAGTTCGGCCTTGCGCATCTTGAATGGCGAGAACCCGAACTGCACCAGCACGGCCTGCAGGAACTCGATCGGCGAAACCTGGGTCTGTGCGACCTGCGCGACGACCACATCTTTTTCGAGTTCGCGCAGGAAGGTCTCGATCAGCGTGGTCTTGCCGGAGCCGATTTCGCCGGTGATGACGACGAATCCGTCGGTGAACCAGATGGTCGATTCCATGTACGCCTTGGCACGCGCATGGTGTTTCGACAGGTACAGGAATGCCGGGTCCGGACTCAACCGGAATGGCAGCTCCGTCAGCCGAAAATGTTCCAGGTACATTGAATCAGCAGGCTAGCACAAGGGGCTTGCCGGACTCGATCCGGCGGCGCGAAACACGCAACAAATGCCGCGCCGCGCGATCGCGTTGCCGGGCCGTCGCCGCCACCAGGGTCAGATGGCCGAGCTTCCGCCCCGGGCGTGGCGATTTGCCATAGTCATGGCAGTGTACGCCGGGCAGTCCGAGCAACCTGCGGGCCGGCGGCATGCGGCCGATCAGATTGACCATCACCGAATGACCCCGTGGATGCACGCCGCCGAGCGGCAAACCCGCGATAGCGCGAATGTGATTCTCGAACTGGCTGGTTTCGGCGCCCTCGATGGTCCAGTGACCGGAGTTGTGCACGCGCGGCGCCATTTCGTTCGCGATCAGGACGCCGCGCTCGACGAAATATTCGACACACAGCACGCCGGCATAGCCGAGCGCCCGCATCAGCCGGCGGTGATGGTGTTCGGCCGTGCGCTGCAGTCGCGTACTGCGGTACGGTGCCCGCGTTTCAACCAGGATGCCGCCTTCGTGCACATTGCTCGCGAGCGGATAAAACGCACAGCGCCCCGCACGATCACGCGCCGCAATCAACGACACCTCACGCGAGAAATTCACGAAACGCTCGTACACCAGCGCGTGGCCCTGCAGTTGCCGCCAAGCTGCGTCCGCATCCGCAGGGCGCCGTAGCAGTGCCTGGCCTTTGCCGTCATAGCCGAGACGCCGCGTCTTCAGGATGCCGGGCGTGCCGAGTGCCGCGATCGCCCGCTTTAGGTCGCTGTGCGTATTTACGGGCGCGTAGGGCGCCACCGCAATGCCGAGTCGCTGGAACAATTGTTTTTCGGACAGCCGGTCCTGGGCGACTGCCAGCGCACGCGGCGGCGGCCACACAGGGACGAGTTTCGCGATGGCGCGCACCGATTCGACCGGCACATTCTCCCAGTCGAAGGTCACGACATCCACGCTGCGTGCAAAGCGCGCCAGCTTGCGATGATCATCGAAGGCGCCGGTGACGATCGGTGCAACTGCGGCGCCCGGCAGGTCGGCGCTGCGGTCATACATCGTGAACTGCAATCCGAGCGGGATGCCGGACAGAGCCATCATCCGGCCGAGCTGGCCAGCGCCGATGATGCCGATGCGCATGGCTCAGCTTCCGGCGGGATCGGGCTTGGCCAGCACCTCGGCGGTCTGGCGCTCGCGGAATGCGCGCAACGCATCTTTGAGCAGCGGATGGCGCGCGGCGAGTATCGCCGTTGCCAGCAGGGCCGCGTTCTTCGCGCCAGGCTCGCCGATCGCGACGGTCGCGACCGGCACGCCGGCCGGCATCTGCGCGATCGACAACAGCGAATCAAGTCCATTGAGCGCTTTCGACTGGATCGGCACGCCAATCACCGGCAGCAGCGTCTTCGACGCCGTCATGCCAGGCAGGTGCGCGGCGCCGCCGGCGCCCGCGATCAGGACCTCAATGCCGCGCGCCTCGGCGCCGGTCGCGTACTCGAACAGCAGATCCGGCGTGCGGTGCGCCGAGACGACCCGCGTCTCGAACGGGACGGACAGGGCGGTCAGCAGTTCCGCCGTGTGGCGCATCGTCTCCCAGTCCGACGATGAACCCATGATGATGCCGACCAGCGGTTGCATCGCGGAAGTCTAGCATGGAGACCTGGGAGGGGTCCCATAAGTGATTGATCGGAAAGAAATTCCCCCGCGCCGACAGGGAGTAGCGCGGCGCGGGGGGAGGCCCGAAGATCAGGGGATGCTTGATACGCTGGGCAACGCGATCAGGCTAGCGCGATCGGGCTGACGATCCACCGTCGGCCTGTCGCCGGGCGGAGACAGGAGTTTTTCAATTCGGAACAGCCGCCTGAATCTAGGGTCGAGCCGGCTCCCCAATGAGATGCCTGTTCACCCAGCGGAACAACTCGCGTCCGGCGCCGGCTGACTTGCCGGTGCTGCGTTCCAGTGCCGCAGCAGTCACGAACTTCGATAGCTCGGCAGAATCCGCCGCCGGAAATTCGCCGATGAACTCGGCGATCGCCGTGTCACGCTCGTCCACCAGCCGGTCGCGCCAGCGCTCGGCGCGCCGGAACTGCGCCGCTTCCAGGCGCGCGGTCTCGGCATCGGCGTCCAGTGCCTTTTGGATCGGTTCCGGATCAACGCCGCGCATCAGCTTGCCGACGAACTGCCGCTGGCGCAGCAGCGCACCATGACTCGTAATGCGCCGCGCCAGCGCGACCGCGTCTGCGAGTTTCTCCGGCAGGTCCAGGCCCGCCACCAGTTGTTCCGGTGCTTCGATCAGCCGGTCGGCGAGGTCCTGCACGGTGCGGGCCTGGCGTTTCAGTTCGGATTTGGTCGGCGGTGGTGGTTCGCCGGGCAGTTGGCGGCGGCGCATCGGAGGAATGCTAGCATGTGCAACTGGACATGATCGCAGCCCCCCATCCGGACCAGACCGCGCTCGAACGGGTCGTCGAGCAGGCGTTAACGCTGGCGCGCGCGCGGGGCGCGACCGCCGCCGAGGCAGCAGTCGGCGTGTCCACGGGTCTTTCGGTGACGGTGCGGCTCGGCGAGGTCGAGACCCTCGAATACCAGCGCGATCGCAGCCTCGGTGTGACGGTCTACTCGGGCCAGCGCAAGGGTTCCGCCAGCACCGCCAACCTGGCGCCGGGCGCGATCGAGGAAACGGTCGCTAAAGCGCTCTCGATCGCGAGTTTCACCACCGACGACGCCTACGCGGGCCTGCCGGATGCGGCCCGGATGGCGAGCCATCTGCCGGATCTCGACCTCTGCCATCCGTGGGAAATCGAGGCGCCGGCGGCGATCGAGCTTGCCAGGCGCTGCGAGGCTGCGGGCCTCGCTACCGATGAGCGCATCCGCAATTCCGAAGGCGCCTCGGTTTCAACGCACCGCAAGCTGCGCGTTTTCGGTAACAGCCACGGGTTCATCGGTGGCTATCCCTCGACCTCGCACAGCGTCAGTTGCGTCGTGCTCGGGCAGAGCAATGGCGACATGCAGCGCGACTACTGGTACACGGCCGCGCGCGACTGGCGCTCGCTCGAAGACGTGGAAGCGGTCGGCCGCAAGGCGGCGCGCAAGGCGGTCGAGCGGCTCGGTGCGGGCAAATTGTCCACGCGCAAGGCACCGGTGCTGTTCGCGCCGGATCTCGCGCGCGGGCTGATCGGCCACTTCGTGGGCGCGATCGGCGGTGCGGCGCAGTACCGCCGCAGCAGCTTCCTGCTGGATGCGGACCGGCAGCAGATGTTTCCGGAGGCGATCTCGCTGATCGAACGGCCGCACCTGCGCGGTGCGCTTGGTTCCGCGCCATTCGACGGCGAAGGCGTCGCAACCCGCGATCGCGAACTGGTCGTCAACGGCGTGCTGGACGGATACCTGCTCGATTCGTATTCCGCGCGCAAGCTCGGCCTCGTGACTACCGGTAATGCGGGCGGGGTCCACAATCTTGTGGTGCAGGGTCACATGCTGGACCCGAAGACGCTGCTCGGAAAACTCGGCACCGGCCTGCTGGTGACCGAAATGATGGGGCAGGGGATCAATCCGGTGACCGGCGACTATTCGCGCGGCGCCGCCGGCTTCTGGGTCGAGAACGGCGAGGTCACACGACCGGTCCATGAGATCACGGTGGCGGGCAACCTGCGCGACATGTATCGCGGCATCGTCGCGCAGGGCGACGACGTGGATTGCCGTGGCTCGATTCATTGCGGATCGCTGCTGATCGAGCAGATGACGATCGCCGGTGACTAGGCTGTTTCGCGACTCGCCAGTTCCCGCAGCGTAACACCCGCTACCCGTTCGCGAATCGCCGCCTCGACCGTGTCGGAAATCGCATCGGCGGCAGGCTCGGTTCGTGCCCGCCAAAGCAGCGAGGTCGCATATTGGCGCTCATCGCGCACCGCATTCAGGATGTCCAGCAACGCGATGGAATCGAGGTCGCGCGCCGGTAACACATCTTCTTCCTCGGTCAGCGTGACCAGCCCGTACCGCTCCAGCGAATCGACCACGGTAGCCAGTGCGGAGCCCGGGATTTCCAGGTGCTCTGCCAGCGCCCGCTGGCGCCACGGCGGTTCCCCGGTCACGAACTTGCGCGCAACCAGCAGCATGACTGTGAATGCGAGCCGCTCGCGCAGGCAGCTCGTCAGGCGGATCGGCGTCTGTCCGACGCGCAGGTAACGAGGATTTTGCACATAGAATGACAACTGTGCGCCAATCAGCAGGATCAGCCAGCTCACGTAGATCCAGATCAGCGCAGCGAGGAAGATCGCAAAGCCGGCGTAAATCGCCACCATCTGGGTCGAAGCCGCGACGATCTTCGCGAATACCACACCGCTTGCGGCCCATAGCACGCCCGCGGCCAGGCCGCCGGCCAGTGCCGCGCGGAATCGCACCCGCGTATTCGGCACGAACACGTAGAGAAACGTGAATACACCGGTCACGAACAAGTACGGGCCGAGCATCCCGAGTCCCTTCACGATCGTCCCGACCGGCTCATGCTGCGTCAGCCAGCGCATGGATTCGTGGCTCGCGACCGCGCCGAACAACCCAAAGACGATGACCAGGAATACCGGGCCGATGACCATCAGGCTCAGGTATTCGCTGATCCGACGCATCAGCGAGCGCGGCCGCTCGACGTGCCAGGCGAAATTGAATGCGCTCTCGAGTTTCTGGATGGTCGCAACGACGGTGTAGAGCAGGAAGGCGAGACCGACCGATCCGAGCACGCCGCCGCGCAGGTTCTCGACAAAGGTCATCATCTGCGTGGTCAACTCGCCGGCCCGTTCGCCGATCGGATGCAGGAATTCGTAAATCAGTGGCTCAAGGTCGCGGTGCACACCGAGACCCTTGAGAATCGCGAATGCGAAGGCGAACAGCGGCACCAGCGACAGCAGGGTCGTGTAGACGAGTCCCATGGCACGCAGATTGAGTTCGCCGGTCAGCAGGTCCCGGATCAGCGCGAACGGATAGCGCAGCAGGTCGAGCAGCCAGTTGGCCGGTTGAACTGGCAGATGATGCCGGTCGAACAGCAGTTGCTCGATGCGTCGGCGCAGGTCGAGATCCACGGTCATCGTGGCAGCGTGGCACAGGCCCGATGCGCCCGCAATCGATGCGCACATCCGGCGCTGGGCCACACGCGCTGCGACTTAGCCGGTCAACCGCCGCTCCGCTTCGCGGTATTTTTCCACGGTCTTCGCAATTACTTCCGCGGGCAGTCTCGGTCCGGGCGAGCGCTTGTTCCAGTCGAGCGTTTCGAGGTAATCGCGCACGTACTGCTTGTCGAAAGAGGGCGGGCTGATTCCCTCGCGATAGCTGTCCGCCGGCCAGAAGCGCGAGGAATCCGGCGTCAGCGCCTCGTCCATCAGCACCACTTCGCCTGCCGCATCGAGTCCGAACTCGAACTTGGTATCGGCGATGAGGATGCCGCGAGTCCGGGCGTATTCGGCCGCATGCGCATAGAGCGCGAGCGCCAGGTCGCGCACGCGTGCGGCATGCCGGGTGCCGATCGCTGCCTGCATTTGTTCGAAGGAGATGTTCTCGTCGTGCTGGCCGGACGGCGCCTTGGTTGCGGGCGTGAAGATCGGCGCGGGCAGGCGCGCCGCAAGGGCGAGACCGGCAGGCAGCGCAATCCCGGAAACCTGGCCGCTGTTCCGGTAATCCTTCCAGCCTGAACCAATCAGGTAGCCGCGCACCACCGCCTCGACCGGCAGCGGTTCAAGGCGCCTGACGACCACGGCGCGCCCCTCGAGTTGGGCCAGTTCCGTGGTATCCGTGACATAGCGCGATAACGGCTCGCCGGTCAGGTGATTGGCAACGATGTCGCAGGTGCGCGCAAACCAGAAGTTCGAGATTGCGGTCAGCACGCGACCCTTGCCGGGAATCGGATCCGGCAGCACGACATCGAATGCCGAGAGGCGGTCGCTCGCGACGATCAGCAGGCGGTCGGTGCCGATCGCGTAGTTGTCGCGCACCTTGCCGCGATGGACCAGCGGCAGGTTCACAAGCTGTGATTCGAATAGCGCGCCTGGATTCATGCGGTGACGGCACTTGCTAACATGGCGTGCGCAAATGTTATAGGAAAGGACGATGAACTGGACCGGCAAGATTATCGGCGCACTGCTGGGCCTGATCCTGAGCCGCCGGCCGACGGGCGTGCTGCTCGGCCTGATCCTCGGCCATATTTTCGACCAGTACGTCGCGCGTGGTGGCGCCGCACCGCGCGCGGATCTGGGGACTGTGCGTACCACCTTTTTCCACACGGCTTTCAGCGTGATGGGCCATGTCGCGAAGTCCGACGGCCGTGTTTCCGAGCAGGACATTGCTGCGGCGCGCCGCATCTTTCGCCAGTTCAACCTGAATGACGCGGACACCCGCGCGGCAATGCAGTTCTACACCGAGGGCAAGGACGACGGATTCGACCTCGCCAGCGCGCTAGCCGAGCTCGCCCGGGTTTGCCAGGGCCGCGCCGAGGTGCTGCGCATGTTCCTTGAGATCCAGCTGCGCGCGGCGCTGCTGGGTGACGGGTTGCACGGGGCCGCGCGTTCGACCTTGCTGCGCGTCGCCTCGGCGCTCGGCATCGGCGCGATGGAGTTTTCGCAACTGGAGACACTGCTGCGGTTGCAGGCCTATGCCGGTGCGGGTGGCTACGGCGCAGCAGGCGGCGCCCGCCCGGGATCCGCACAGGCCGGCAAGGACGCGCTGGCCGAGGCCTACGAAGTCCTCGAAGTGGCGAGCACCGCGACCGATGCCGAGGTCAAGCGTGCCTACCGCCGGCTGATGAGCCTCAATCACCCGGACAAGCTGGTGGCCCGCGGCCTGCCCGAGTCGATGCTCGAGATTGCCAAGCAGAAGACCCAGGCGATCCAGGCGGCCTGGGAGCGCGTCCGCGAATCGCGCGGCATGCGGTAGAGTAAGCCCATGCAGAAGTCCGTCATCGCACCGTCGATCCTGTCTGCGGATTTCGCCCGGCTCGGCGCTGAAGTGGACGCGGTGCTCGCGGCGGGCGCCGACTGGGTTCATTTCGACGTGATGGACAATCACTACGTGCCGAACCTGACCATCGGGCCGCTGCTGTGCAGGGCGCTGCGCAAGCATGGTGTTGCGGCGCCGATTGACGTGCACCTGATGGTGGAACCGGTGGACCGGCTGGTGCCGGAGTTTGCGGAAGCGGGGGCCACCTGGATCAGCTTCCATCCGGAAGCCAGCCGGCACGTGGACCGCACGATCCAACTGATCCGCGACTCGGGTTGTCGTCCGGGAATCGTGCTGAACCCGGCGACTCCGCTCACCTGGCTCGACCACACGCTTGGATCGATCGATCTCGTGTTGCTGATGTCCGTGAACCCCGGCTTTGCCGGCCAGCAATTCATCGAACCCGTGCTCGGCAAGCTGGCCGAAGCGCGGCGGCGCATCGACGCGAGCGGACGCGAGGTGCGGCTCGAGATCGACGGCGGGGTCAAGCTGGACAACATCGGTGCCATCGCGGCTGCCGGCGCCGATACCTTCGTCGCGGGTAGTGCGATCTTCGGTGCGAAAGACTACGCAGCGACGATCCGCGCGCTGCGGGCCGCGATCGCGCGCGGCTGAAGCGGCTTATTTAACCGCGGAGACCGCGGCTTTCGCGAACTCGGGCGCCGGCCGCGCCTTGATCTTGGGCCGCGCGCCGAACACCACGATGGTCTTGCCGCGGGCCGTCAACAGGCCCTGTTCCTCGAGCACCTTCAGCACGCGCCCGGCCATTTCGCGCGAGCAACCGACCAGGCGCGACAGTTCCTGGCGGCTGACCTTGATTTGCATGCCCTGCGGATGGGTCATCGCATCGGGCTCGCCGCACAGGTCCATGATGGCGTGGGCGATGCGTCCCGCGACATCCACGAACGCCAGGTCGCCGAGCTTGCGATTGGTGCGATCGAGACGGGTTGCAAGCTGGGTAGCAAGTTCAAATACCAGGCCAGGGCTCTCCGATGCCACCTGCCGGAAGCGTGGATAGGTCATCTCCGCGAGTTCGCATTGGGTACGCGTGCGTACCCAGGCGCTGCGCTGCTGGCTGTCCGAGAACAAGCCCATCTCGCCGAAGAACTGGCCTTTGTTGAGGTAGGCGAGGACCATTTCGTTGCCTTCCTCATCCTCGATCATCACCTCGACCGATCCACGGATGATGTAGTAGAGGACATCCGGCAAGTCGCCGGCGTGGATCAGCGCGGTCTTCGACGGCACCGTGCGCACGCGGCAATAACTGAGAAAGCGGTTGATCGACGGGATATCAGTCAGTTGCTTGACGGCTTCTTCCATGTTTCTCCCCTGGGACGGTTGCCGTTGTATTACAGGCGAGTGCGCACCGCAAGGCATAATGGATTGCGGTCATATCCAGTACGCCGTGCCAGTCATGATTCGGGCGGTGATCCGCATCAAGTGCGGCATCGGTTCCGGCAATGGTGCGCCACCGGCTGCGATCGCCGCACAACCATGGCCGACCTCGTCCGCCCGCATCTGCTCGATAATCGCACGACTGCGCAGATCATCGTGCGGCAGTCGCGCGAGATGTTCTTCCAGGTGACCCTCGACCTGGCGCTCGGTCTCCGCCATGAACCCGAGGCTCATGCGATCGCCGGCGAGTCCGGCAAGCGCACCGATCGCGACCGAACCCGCGTACCAAAGCGGATTCAGCAAGGAAGGTCGTGAGCCCAGTTCAACGAGCCGGTCGCGGCACCAGGCCAGATGATCACCTTCCTCGGCCGCCGCGCGACGCAGCGCAGCGCGGGTAGCAGGCGTTCGGGCGGTCAATGCCTGCCCGTGATACAGGCCCTGGGCGGCAATTTCCCCCGCGTGATTGACCCGCATCAGGCCGGCCACATGGCGACGACGGCTCTCGTCGGCCGGGCCAGCGGCGGGGGTACCGGGTGTCGGGCGGCTGCTGGCGGGGCGGGCAAAGCTCGCTCGCAGGCCGGTTTCGGCCAGTTCCAGCAGCCGGTCCAGGGGCGTGTAGGCTCGGTCATCCATGCGACGCATATTATATAGCCATGTCCGAACGGCTTCCCCAATTGCGACAATGACTTGCGTCAGGGGTCCGGCGCCTTTGCATTGGCCGGGCATCTTATTTAAACTTGCCGGCCTTTCACGAACCTGACCCTTTCCAGGGGCCCAAGATGAAGACGGTTTTTGCGAAGCCAGAGCGCGTGCGTCGCGACTGGTATGTGGTGGATGCGTCCGGCAAGACGCTGGGACGCTTTGCGTCTGCGGTTGCGTTCCGGCTGCGCGGCAAGCACAAGCCTGAGTACACCCCGCATGTCGATTGCGGCGATTACATCATCGTCGTCAATGCGGAGAAGGTGGCGGTCACCGGCAACAAGCTGCGTGACAAGCTGTACCAGCAGCACCCTGGCTACCTCGGCAACCTGAAGACGGTGGCACTCGGCAAATTGCTGGCCGAACACCCGGAGCGGGTGATCGAATACGCGGTCAAGGGCATGTTGCCGAAGACCATCCTGGGCCGGCAGATGTACCGCAAGCTGCACGTGTTCGCAGGCACTGCGCATCCCCATTCTGCGCAGCAGCCCAAGAACCTCGACCTTTAAGGATTTGTCCATGGCTTCGAACGAAAATCTCGCCACTGGCCGCCGCAAGTCGTCTTCGGCCCGCGTGTTCATGAAGCCCGGCAAGGGCGCAATCACGGTCAATGGCCGTCCGCTGGATGAATTCTTCGGCCGCAAGACCGGCGTGATGATCGTGCGCCAGCCGCTCGAACTGGTGCAGATGACTTCGCGTTTCGACATCAACGTGCTGGTCGAAGGCGGCGGTATCACCGGTCAGGCGGGCGCGATCCGCCATGGCATTACTCGCGCGCTGATCCAGTACGACGAGGAGCTGCGCAAGCCCTTGCGTGCCGCCGGTTTCGTGACGCGCGATGCGCGCGAAGTCGAGCGCAAGAAGGTCGGCCGGCGCAAGGCGCGCCGCGGGACGCAGTTCAGCAAGCGCTGATCGCCTTTCCTGCCGACGAGCCGAATTTGGGGGATCGTCTAGCGGTAGGACTGCGGACTCTGACTCCGCCAACCTAGGTTCGAATCCTAGTCCCCCAGCCAATAGAAACAGAAGGCCGGCCCGCAGGGCCGGCCTTTTGCATTCAGCGCTTGAGAGTCTGCACGCCGCCATCGCTGGCGACCAGCAGCACGTCCGCGCCGCGCCGCGCGAACAGGCCCACCGAAACCACCCCCGCCAGCAGGCCGATTTCGGCCTCGAGCGCCGCCGGATCGTGGATCTTCAGGTGGTGCACGTCGAGGATCTCATTGCCGTTGTCGGTCGTGAATCCGTCGCGACGGACCGGTTGACCACCGAGGCCGACCAGCCGGCGTGCGACCAGCGAACGCGCCATCGGGATCACTTCGACCGGCAGCGGAAAGCGGCCTAAAACAGGCACG
>JANNTO010000384.1:0-6130 GCA_031403675.1 Gammaproteobacteria bacterium
GGCGGCGACGATCAGTTCCTCGGCATGCGCCACGTCGTCGGCGCGCCAGACGCGATGCATGCCGGCGAGCGAATCGCGCAGCAGATCAATCAGCGTGCGATCCGCCGACAGCACGATGACGTGCGCGCTCGCGGGCCACGAGGGTGCCGCCGCAGGCATGGCCTGTGGCGATCGTGAAGCGGGCGCTGCCTGCGGCGCCGGCGATGTCTGCGGTGCCCGCGCGGTTGCTGAAGATGACGATGCCTTCGGCAGCTCCGGTGGCGGCGGCGACAGCGAAGCCAGCAGTGCCGGCGATGTCAGCGGCGTCTGTGCGGGCGGCGTCGTTGGCGGTGCCGGCTCGGCTGCTGGAGATGACGATGCCTTCGGCAGCACCAGTGGCGGCGGCAAAGGAAGTGGCGGTTGCGCCGGCAGCGACAGCGAAGCCTGCGGTGCCTGCGCGGGCGGCGGCGTTAGCGGTTCCGGCGCGGCTGGCGGAGATGACAATGCTTCCGTCAGCTCCGGTGGCGGCGCCACCCGCAACCGCAGCGACGCCCGCGACCACAGCGAGGCTCGTGGCATCGGCGATGTCTGCGGTGCCTGCGCGGGCGGCGGCGTTGGCGGTTCCGGCGCGGCCGGCGGAGATGACGATGCCTTCGGCAGCTCCGACGGCGACGAAGGGGGTGGCGGTGAGATCGGCGGCGAGAGCGAGGCCTGCGGTGTCGGCGCGGCTGCTGGAGATGACGATGCCTTCGGCAGCTCCGGCGGCGACGAATGGGGTGGCGGTGAGATCGGCGGCGACAGCAAAGCCTGCGGTGCCGGCGCGGTTGCTGGAGATGACGATGCCTTTGGCAGCTCCGGTGGCGGCGGCGAAGGAAGTGGCGGTGACATCGGCGGCGAGAGCGAAGCCTGCAGTGCCGGCGATGTCTGCGGTGCCTGCGCGGGCGGCGGCGTTGGCGGTTCCGGCGCGGCCGGCGGAGATGACAAGGCTTCCGGCAGCCGCGGCGGCGACGAAGGGGGTGGCGCCGAGATCGGCGGCGACAGCGAGGCCTGCGGTGTCAGCGCGGTTACTGGAGATGACGATGCCTCGGGCAGCTCCGGTGGCGGCAGCGAAGGGGGTGGCGGCACCACCCGCGACCACAGCGAGGCCTTGCGCGTCGGCGGTGTCTGTGGTGCCTGATTGGCCGGCGGAGATGACGATGCTTTCGGCAGCCGCGGCGACAGCGAGGGCTGCGGTGCCTGCGCGGTTGCAGGAGATAACGATGCCTTCGGCTTCACCGGTGGCGGCGGCGAAGCGGGTGGCGGCACCACCCGCGACCACAGCGACACCCGTGGCGTCGGCGATGTCTGTCGTGCCTGTTCGGCTGGCGGTGTCGGTGGCGCCTGTGCTGTCCGCGGGGGTGGCGAAGCCTGCGGCGGCACCGGCTGCGTCCGCGAAGCGCGCGGCTTCTGTGAAGCGGGAGGCTTTCGGGATACCTGCGGTGCCTGCGCGATTGCAGGAGATAACGATGCCTTCGGCATCACCGGTGGCGGCGACGAAGCGGGAGATGATGGCGCTGCCGGCGTCAACGATTCCTGCGGCATCGGGAACTCCGGCAAGTGGTCCGCCTCGAGCGGATCCGGGGCTTTGTCGCCTGGCCGGAGGTTCGTGTAATCGATGATTACGTGTTTTGAGGGCGGGTCGTGCATGGGTGACTATTATCGGAAACTCGCACGAAAACGCTTCGTCACGGGCACAAGCGCCAGTGACTGACAGGCAGAAGCAATTTTTGCCACAATCCGTCGTGGCGAAGGAGACACAGGTCGCGTTTCCGACGCGTTGGGCGTGATGCAGCTCGAAAAACCCCACAGCGCCCGGGACTTGCTGCGCAGGACGCCGGCGTCAGCCAGCGGCCCCGAGCGCAGCAAGGGACGAGTGGACGAAGTCCGCGAGCAATCCCTCCGGGGGCGCCATGTGCGACCTTAAAAACAACTGAAAGTAGACGGTAGAGTAGAAAATGAGTGGGACCTCTCTAGACTGGAAAGAGCGAATTCTGGCGGCCCATGAGCGAATCCGGTCGATCGTCCTGGAGACACCGGTTGTCAGTTCGGGCGATCTCGCTCGCTACCTCTCGCCACTCGTCAAGTTCAAGCTCGAGAATCAACAACACACGGGATCCTTCAAGTTCCGTGGCGCTACCAATTCGCTGAGCCTGTTGAATTCCGAGCAGGCACGAGCAGGTGTGCTGACTTCGTCGACCGGTAATCATGGCTTGGCTGTGGCCACCGCCGCTCGAACCCTGGGAATTCGGGCGGAGATCTATGTCTCCCCGCAAGTCTCTGCAGTCAAGCTGGAAACCATTCGAAACTGTGGCGCTGAAGTTCACGTTGTGGGCAGCAATGCTCTGGATGCCGAACTTGCTGCACGCGCTACGGCTCGGGAAACGGGCCGCATGTATATCTCACCTTACAATGATCCGAACGTGATCGCCGGCCAGGGAACGGTCGCCGTGGAATTGAATCACCAGCTTCAACATATCGATGCCGTATTCGTGGCTGTCGGTGGTGGAGGACTGATCGGTGGCATCGGCGCCTATCTGAAAGCGGTATCGCCCCACACGGAAATTATCGGTTGCTGGCCGGAGAACTCGCCCGCCCTTTGCGAAAGCCTCAAACGCGGACGCATTGTCGAGGTACCGGAGCGCCCGACACTCTCCGAGAGCACTGCGGGCAGTGTGGAGCCGGGCGCGATTACCTTTGAACTCGGTCAACAAGTAATCGATCGAACTGTGCTGGTCTCAGAAGCAGAAATCCTCGGCGCTATGCGCCAGCTTCGGGACCACGAGGGATGGGTGGTGGAGGGTGCGGCAGGAGTCGCCTTTGCGGGGTTTTTGAAATATGCAGAGGAATATGCGGACCGGACGGTGGTAATCATCCTATGCGGCGGCAACTTGTCGCCTGGAGTGTTGCAGCAATTGCAATGATCCATATTATCGGCAAGTACCTCGTAGGAGTATTCTCCGAAGTCCGGAACCGCTAACCGAGGTATTTATGCGCTACCCATCGCTTTTCTGGATCCCACTCGCCGTCATCGGAATCGGTGTGGTCGCCTGCGGTTCCTCGTCGAACGAGACCGCCGACGTCGCGGAAGACGAGGCAACAAAGGACGAGGCGCCCCAAGACGAGGCAGAATTGATGAGGCAGGCGGCAATTGAAGCAGGCCTGCCCATGTCCGACGTGGAGGTTCCGGTCATCAGCGACCGCACCTATACGACCGGCCACATGCAATTGAGCGTGAGCGGACACTTCAACATCGATGCCAGCCCGGCGTTGGACACCAAGGCGAGCATTTCGAGTGGCGACTACACCTGGATCCAGTACGGCGCTTCCGGAGAGGCAGCCCCCAACGCGACCGTCACAATCGGCAGTGGGGACATGGGAATTTCTGTTGCCGTCGGACGCTACATTGCCACCGGCACGAGCACCGAGTGCACGATGACGACCAATGTGACACCCACGAAGGTCTCAGGTCATTTCAAATGCCCGAAGGTCACTGGCTATAGCCAGGAAGACCGCAGCATGGGCGACGTGAAGATCGAGGTCGAATTCGAGGCGAACTCTTAAGCGAGATCTAGCGATCGGCGTCGAGCAGAGCGGTCGCCTCCCGCAGGATCTCAGCCGCACGATCAAAAGCCGCCACGACTTCCGCTTCATGCGCCGGCACGGCGCCCCGGTCATTGCGGTCCAGCGCGTCCCAGATGCGTGGTAGGTAGGCGCTGCGGTAGCTCGGCTGCGGTGCCACCAGCAGATGGCGGATGAATGGCCGGCCGCGTTGCCCCGTGGGCTCCACCAGCGCGCGCTCGACCTGCATCAACCGGTCGTTGATCGCGCGTGCCGTCGCGGGCGCAACCGGTTCTCCGGCGAGGCGCTGCTCGAACTGTGTCGCTGCCACTTCCCAGCGCGCGGCCGCCGCGCGTGCGGCGGTGAGCTGCAGCGGCTCTTTACTACCCGCGTGCGCCTCGACGGCCTCGATGTAGCCGACCGCGGCCCGCGCGTAATCCGAGTAGTGCATCGGCAGCACCGGCATCTCGGCCAATCGCCACGCCAAAATACCCCAGAGCCGCGACAGTCCAACGCCGATGGCGAAGCCGGGGTCGACCACGGTGCTCTGGCGGAAGTAGTTGTCGTACATCGAGTGGTAAACGCCATAGGGACCGTCGAAGTACATGTCGATGCAGGACACCCCAAGGTACTCCTGGAACGCCGTGTAATCCGTGGCGCCGACAATCGTCGCGACGTTCGGTACCTGATTTTCGAAGCGCGATGCCCAGGCCTCGTAGAGCGGCTTGCCCGTTATGGGATCGGGCACTGACTTCGTCACCTCGCGCAGGAAGTCCGCCAGTGCGGGCGTCGCGCCCCCGGTGAATTCGCCACCCTGCACGGCGGAGTCGACGTTGATGTAGGTGACCGCGCCGCTGCGCAAGGATTCGGCATTGTCCAGGGCCCACTGCGTCGAGCCCCCCAGCAGGGGTTCCTCGCCGTCCCAGACGGCGAAGACGAGCGTGCGCCGCGGCCGATGGCCTTGTTTCAGGGCCTCACCGAACGCGCGCGCCGTTTCGAGGAGCGCCGCCGTGCCGCTTGACGGATCCACGGCGCCGTAGCTCCACGCGTCGAGATGGTTGCCGAGGATCACCATCTTGTCGGGTTCTTCGCGCCCGCGGATCACGGCGATGACGCTGCGGAGTTTCCCGACGCGTTCTTCGTTCTGCACGTCCATGTCGAGCGTGACCGGACCGGGACCGATGCGGTAAGTGAGCGGCAGGCCGCCCTGCCAGTCCTTGGGCGCCTTAGGCCCGCCCAACTGTTTCAGGATCGCAGCGGCGTTGCGTGCATTGAGCGGCATCGACGGAATGCGCGGCAGCTGCTTGTCGCGCTCTCGTCCCTCCACCCAGCCGCCGTCCGGCTGCTGTTTCCAGTGAAACGTAAAAGGCTCGCCCTGCCCGAACCAGTCGTAGATGATCGCGCCCCACTGGATGTGCGATTCCGTGCCCCAGGGACCTTCGGGATAGACCGGGCCTTGCAGGAATCCGTCCTCCGCAGGATCGGAGTAAATAATCGTTCCCGCTGCGCCGCGCCGCTCGGCTTCATAGACCTTGTAACCGCGGTACGAATAAGGGTTCGAGTACCGCATCAACACGATCTTGCCCTTGAGATCGATGCCCATGCGGTCCAGGACCTGGAAATCTTCGGGGCTGCCGCCGTTGGCGTAGACCACCTCGGCGCGGACCTTTCCTGAAGGCGCGTAGCCATGAAAGGCCACCTGCGCAGGGTCGTCGTAAAGGCGCGAGTCCTTGTCGGCGGGATAGGGGTCCTCGCGCAGGTCAAAGGTTTGATCGAGGGGGCCGCGGATCGCAAGCGCTGCGGACTTGGGGAAACTCAGCAGCGCGGGAAACTCATGGAAGCTCACTTCGTCGAGGCCGTACTCGCGAAAGCGGTCGCGCACGTATTCCGCAAGCGCGTGATTGCGCTCGGTGCCCGCCATGTGCGGCTCTTCGGTGAGGTACAGCAGGTGCTTGCCGTAGGAAGCGGAGTTCGGTGCGGCGGACAAGATCCGCTCCACATCGGGCGCCGTGATCGGCTCTGCGGCCATGGCCTGCGGGACGGTGCAGAGCCACGAGAAGACGGAGAGGACTAGGCAATGCGTGCGGATCATTCGACGAATCGTACACGGACGTGCGGGTGACGTCCTCGGTCGACTACAGTATGGGGATGAAGCGGCGGTCAACCCTGAAACTCCTGGCGGGAGCCGCAGCTGCAACGGGTCTTAATGCCTCCCTGCCGGGAATCGCCCGTGCCGGAGCGGTGCGGCCGAACATCGTCGTCGTGGTCATCGACGACCTGCGCTGGGACGAACTCGGATTCTCCGGCCACCCCTATCTCGAGACGCCGAACATCGACCGGCTCGCGCAGACCAGCGCGAACTTCACGCGCGCCTTTCATACCACCCCGCTGTGCTCGCCGAACCGGGCCTGCATCCTGACGGGGGAGTACGTTACCAAGCACGGCATCTACAACAACGTCGGCCGCGATCGACTGAGCGCGCAACTGCGCACGTTCACGCGCACGCTTCAGTCCGCCGGCTACCAGACGGCGCACATCGGCAAGTGGCACATGG
>JANNTO010000385.1:0-3281 GCA_031403675.1 Gammaproteobacteria bacterium
TGACGCCCGGGAGTTGTACACAGCGCCTTCGCGCTTCGTGCCGGAGAGGGACTTTCGACACATTGTTACCAAGATGCCTTAACTGGAGCCTGATAAGTCTTTGTTTTATATTGGGAATATGCTCTGGTTAAAATTTAATCAATCCATCATATATGCGCGAATGCGCGAATGGCGGATCGCGGGCGGCCCTGCCATCCACAGAGTTATCCACACAATTTGTGGATAAGCAGAAAATCCTCGCAGATTCGCTGACTTAGCAAGCACCGGCGCCGTGTTCCGGGGGTCGTCTTGCCTGCCGCCGGGTGTCCCGATAGACTGCGCGCCCCCGCAACCCCGACCGCGGAATCGCACCGATGAAAGATGCTATTCATCCGAAATACACCGAAATCACGGTGACCTGCACGTGCGGGAACAAGTTCCAGACGCGCTCCACGCTCGGCTCCAATCTGGAAGTGGAAGTCTGCTCGAACTGCCATCCGTTCTACACGGGCAAGCAGAAGATTGTGGACTCCGGTGGCCGTGTCGACCGCTTCCGCAAGAAGTACGGCCTGAAGTAATCTGCGTGGCGGTCGCCCGGCCGTCAACTTTCCGCGATTCCCAACGTCTAATCGGCGACCGGTAGGCTGGTAGCCGGGACCGGGAGATGCCGATGCGGAAGCAGCCAACGAGAATCTTGAGCCTCCTTGCGATCGCGGCCCTTGCTGCCGGGGCAGTCGCGCCCGTGATCGGCGCGGAAAAGGAAGAGAAACCGCAGAAAGAATCCCGCGAGGTCAAGACCGCCAAACAGCTGCACGTCCAGTTCACGATGCAGATGGGCGTGCATGACGACCTCATACTCCAGGATTACGTGCAGCGGGTCGGCGAGAAACTGGCGCGCGTCAGCGAGCGTCCCGAACTCGAATGGAAATTCACGATCGTCGACACCGACGACGTCAATGCCTTCGCGACGATGGGCGGCTATGTCTACATTTCGCGCGGCATCCTGCCCTATTTCCAGAACGAGGCCGAGCTCGCCGCGGTGCTCGGTCATGAGATCGGCCATATCACCGCCGAACACCTGAAGAGCCGGCAGCGCAAGACCGCGCTCTCCGGTATCGCGAGCGCGGCAACCGCCATATTCACCGGCATGCCGCAGCTTGCGGAACTGACCAACATGGCCGGCGCCGCGTTGATCAGCGGCTATGGCCGCGACGCGGAACTCGAGGCTGATCGCCTCGGAGCAAAGTACCTCGCGCTCTCGGGTTACGAGCCCACCGCGATGATCGACGTGATTTCGACGTTGAAAGACCAGGACACGTTCGAACGCGAACGCGCGCGCCTCGAGCATCGTGAGCCGCGCCTGTACCACGGCGTGTTCGCTTCGCACCCGGACAACGACACGCGCCTGCAGCAGGCGATCGCTACCGCCGGCAAGAACCAGTCGGCCGCCACCGGCAATACCGACAATGCCGAGGGATTCCTGCAGGCGGTCGAAGGATTGCCGGTCGGTTCGAGCCGCAACCAGGGCATGATCCGCGACAACCGCTTCTACCATGCGGACATGCTGTTCACGCTCGCGTTTCCGCGCGGCTGGCAGGTCATCAACGAGCCACAGCAGCTCCTGGCCGTCGGACCGAACCGCGAGCACGTGATGGAGATTCGCACGCAGGGCCCGCCGGCGGACCTGACGGATCCGCGCGATTTCGCCATGCGCGGGCTCGCCAATCGCCGGCTCGACCGGGCCGAGACCCTCGACATCAATGGCCTGAAGGCCTGGACCGCGATCGTACGCGGTGATGCGTCGCCGTTCGGTCAATCGACCAACGTCCGCTACGTGATCATTTACTACAACAGCCTGATGTGGGTGTTCAAGGGCGCGAGCCGCACCGGAACCGCAGCGCCGTCGGGCGACTCGTTCTTCATGTCCACCGCGCGGACCTTCCGCCGGCTGCGCGGCAACGAGTTCGGACTCGCCGAACCGCATCGCCTGCACGTCGTGCGCGCCACCGAAGGCACCACGATCGAGTCGCTTGCCGCCAAGGCGGAGCTCAAGAAATATCCGGAGCAGCAGCTGCGCCTGTTCAACGATCTTTATCCGAAGGGCGAGCCAAAACCCGGCGACCTGATCAAGACCGTGCGCTAGGGGACTGTCCCCTCTTCCCTCTTCCTACCAGCCCGCCCTCTGCATCGCTGCCGCAAGTGCCGTGAGCGCCTGCCCGCGGTGGCTCACGCGATTCTTCTCCACGGCAGGCATCTCGGCAGCCGTCCAGGTGCCGCCTGCGACGATGAACAGCGGGTCGTAGCCGAAACCGCCGGTGCCGCGTGGTTCGAATCCGATCCGGCCGGACCAGGATGCTTCGGCAAGGATCGGTGCGGAATCCGCGGCATCGCGTACCAATACCATCGCACAGCGGTAGCGCGCGGCGCGTGATTCCGGCGGCAGGCCGGCCAGTTCCGCGAGCAACAGGTCGTTGTTCGCACGCTCATCCGCCTGCGGCCCGGCGTAGCGCGCGGTGTGCAATCCGGGGCGGCCGCCGAGGGCTTCCACCTCGAGGCCCGAGTCGTCGGCGATCGCGGGCAGGCCGGCAATTGCCGCTGCGTGACGCGCCTTGATCAGGGCATTCGCGACGAAACTGTCGCCGTCCTCGACCGGTGGCGTGATGCCGAATTCTGATTGCGCGATCACTTCGAGGCCATGGCCGGCGAGTATCAAGCGCATCTCGCCGAGCTTGCCGGCATTACCGGTCGCGAGCACGATCCGCCGCATCAGCTGTGGCGCGCCTCGAGTTGCAACCCGAACAGCCGCGCGGTACCGGTCGCCGCGAGATTCAGCATCGCATCGAGTTCCTCGCGCCGGAACGCATGGCCTTCCGCCGTTCCTTGCACCTCGATGAAAGCGCCGCCGGAATTCATCACGACATTCATGTCGGTCTCGGCCTCGACATCCTCTATATAGTCGAGATCAATCAGCGGCGCGCCCTTGACGATGCCGACGGACACTGCCGCGATCTGACCGTGCAGCGGGTTCGCCGCGAGCGCGCGGCGCTCGATCAATGTATCCACCGCATCTGCGAGTGCGACAAAGCCACCGGTGATCGCGGCCGTGCGCGTACCGCCATCGGCCTGCAATACGTCACAGTCAATCGTGATGGTGCGCTCGCCGAGCGCGCCGAGGTCGATGCAAGCGCGCAGCGACCTGCCGATCAGCCGCTGGATTTCCTGCGTGCGGCCCGACTGCTTGCCCTTTGACGCTTCGCGTGCGCTGCGCGTGTGCGTCGCACGCGGCAGCATGCCGTACTCCG
>JANNTO010000386.1:0-10059 GCA_031403675.1 Gammaproteobacteria bacterium
GCCCGCGGTGGCGGCGAGCGGTTTGCCGGTGATCGCCATCCAGTGCGAGCCATGCAGCGGCGGTTTCTGGGTCTTTTCCTGCGCCATCGCGGTTCCGGTCAGCGTCAGTGCAATCAGGCTGCCAACGGCGGCGGCCGCGGCGCGTTGGCCGAGCGACATCGGAATCCCCCTCAGATCAGTTCCTTGACGCCGTCGCGTTCCTCGAGCAGTTCGCGGTGCGTCGCATCCATGCGCCCGCGGCTGAAATCATCGACCGACAGGCCCTGCACGATCGCGTAGCGGCCGCCCTTGCAGGTCACCGGGTACGAGTACATGACGCCTTCGCCGATGCCATAGCTGCCGTCGGCCGGGATCGCCATGCTGACCCAATCGCCGTCCGGCGTGCCCAGCGCCCAGTCGCGCATGTGATCGATGGCGGCCGATGCGGCCGATGCGGCCGACGACGATCCGCGCGCCTTGATGACTGCTGCGCCGCGTTGCTGGATGATCGGAATGAACTGTTCGTGATACCACTGGGTGTCGATCAGCGAGCGCGCCGGTTTGCCGCCGACCGTGCAATGCGCGATGTCCGGGTATTGTGTCGCGCTGTGATTGCCCCACACGATCATGCGGCGGATCGCGGTGCTGTGCGTGCCGGTCTTTTCGGCCAGCTGCGCCAGCGAGCGGTTGTGATCGAGCCGCATCATCGCGGTGAAATTGCGCCGCTCGAGGTCGGGCGCATTCGATGCGGCGATCAGCGCGTTGGTGTTGGCGGGGTTGCCGACCACCAGTACGCGCACGTCGCGGCTTGCGGTTTCGTTAAGGGCGCGCCCCTGGACCGAGAAGATCTGCGCATTCGCGAGCAACAGGTCCTTGCGCTCCATGCCGGGCCCGCGCGGCCGCGCGCCGACCAGCAGGGCAAAATCGCAGTCGCGAAACGCCGCCTTCGGATCGTCGGTCGCGGCGCTGCGGTTGAGCGTCGGAAAGGCGCAGTCGGCCAATTCCATGACGACGCCCGCGAGCGCGGGCAGTGCGGGCGTGATCTCGAGCAGCTGCAGGTTCACCGGCTGGTCGGCCCCGAGCATCTGGCCCGAGGCGACGCGGAATGCGAGCGCATAGCCGATATGGCCCGCGGCGCCGGTAATCGTGACGGTGACCGGTCTTTTCATTGCCGGAATTGTACCAGCGAACACCGGAACGCCGCGGGTCACGATGTTTTCGATAGCATGCACCCTGGCGGCAAGGGGCGGGCCTGGTGAGACTGCTGGTGCTGATGGCGATTTTGGCTGCATGGCCGGCGTGGGCCGGCCCGGATGCAGCTGATCGTATTCTGGTCGGCGGGCGCATCCTGACCGTCGATGACGGGGACCGCATTGCCGAAGCAGTCGCGATCCGCGGCGGCCGTATTGTCGCGGTTGGCACGAACGCCGAGATCGAGCGATTCGTCGGCCCCCGGACCGAACGCATCGAGCTGCGCGGTCGGACTGCGACTCCCGGCCTGCTCGATAGCCACGTGCATTTCTCGCAGGGCGGCCTGTTGCGGCTCACCAATATCGACCTGAGCTTTCCGCTGGTGCGCAGCATCGGTGACGCCGTTGGGCGGGTCGTGGAACGGCGCGCGACGGCGCAACCGGGCGAATGGCTCCTCGGGCGTGGCTGGGACGAGGGCAAGCTGTCGGAGCAGCGCTATATATATGCATCCGATCTCGATCCGGTCAGCGGCGATCAGCCGGTCTGGCTGGTTCATACGACCGGTCATTACGGCGTCGCGAACAGTGCGGCGCTGCGGCGCGCTGGCATCACGCGTGACACGCCTGATCCGCCCGGCGGCCTGATCGACCGCGATGCCGCCGGAATCCCCACCGGCGTGCTGAAGGAATCGGCGATGGCGCTCGTGACCCGCAACCTGCCTGCGATCGACGCGGCAACGCTGCGCGCTGCGATCCGCACGATGGCGGGCGAATTCAATCGCGAATGCATGACCGGCGCCAAGGATCCGGGCATCGGGCGCAGCCTCGCCTACGACCCGGACAGCGCGTTCCAGACCTGGGATGCCTACCGCGACGTGCTGGCCGAGGGCGCGCTGACGGTGCGCATATTCGCGCTGTGGCACAGCCCGCACACGCTCGAACAAGCGCGCGATCTGATCCAGCGCATCGCCCCGCTCGGCCGGCCGTATCAGTCAAACGGCGAGGACCGGCTGGTCTCGGGCGGCGTGAAGCTGTTTGCTGACGGCAGCGGTGGCGCGCGCACGGCGTGGATGTGGCAGGACTGGAATCGCGACCGTACTGCGACCGACGCCGGCAATCGCGGCTATCCGGCCATCGACGCGGAGCTGCTCCGGCAGCTGATCCTTCTGTACCACGACGCCGGGCTGCATCTCGGCGTCCACGCGGTCGGCGACCGCGCGATCGACTGGACCGTGGATTCGTTTGCACTCGCGCTGCAACGGAAGCCGACACCGGGGCTTCGTCACGCGATCATCCACGCGAATATTCCGAGCGATCACGCGCTCGATTCAATGGCAGTCATGCAGCAGGAATTCGATGCGGGATTTCCGGAGCCATCGCCATCCTTTACCTGGTGGATCGGTGATATCTACGCTGGTAACTTCGGGGTCGAGCGCAGCCCGCGGCTGAATCCGCTGCGCACCTTCGTCGAGAAGGGCATCCACTGGGGCAGCGGCTCGGATTTTTCCGTCACGCCGTTCCCGGCGCGCTACGGCATCTGGTCATCGATCGCGCGCGAGCCCCTGCTCGGTGTCCATGGCGGCGATCCGTTCGGCCGGGATGAGTCCGTGGATGCGCGTACCGCGCTGCGTTCCTTCACGATCTGGGCTGCGCACCAGATGTTCATGGAAAAGAGCATCGGTTCGATCGAAGTCGGCAAGCGTGGCGATATCGCGGTATGGGACACCGACTTCTACGATGCACCCACCGCGGCGATCAAGGACGCGAAATGCGCGATGACGCTGTTTGACGGCAACGTCGTGCACCGGAGCGGGCCGTTCTGAGCGGCGAAGCGCAGATCGTCCGCGACGGCACCGACGGGTTCGCCTGGCATGCGGCGGAGAATGCGCTGCCGGCGGCGGTGGATGTCGCGATCATCGGCGGCGGCATCGTCGGTTGCTCTGCGGCCTACTTCCTGGCGCGCCGCGGCATTCGTGTCGCGCTGTTCGAGAAAGGCCGGGTGGCCGGCGAGCAATCAGGGCGCAACTGGGGCTGGGTGCGCCAGCACGGCCGCTCGCCGGTTGAATTGCCACTGATGATGCAGAGCCTGCGCCTGTGGCAGGAATTGTCGGCAGATCTCGGTGAAGAGGTCGGATTCAGGCAGGGCGGAACGCTGTATCTTGCGGAAGATGCCACGCAACTGGCGACGCTCGGCGAGTGGCTCGCCGTGGCACGCGAACACGGTGTCGATACACGCCTGGTCGCGGGCCGCGAGCTCAGTGAAATCCTGGACGGTGCCGGTGAGCGCTGGGTTGGTGCGACCTACACCGCGAGCGATGGGCGCGCGGAGCCGGGTCGTGCGACCGCGGCGATTGCCCGTGGTGCGCGCCGTGCCGGAGCGAAGATCATCAGCCATTGCGCGGTGCGCGGCATCGAGCGCGCTGCGGGTCGCGTGCAGGCGATCGTGACCGAGCACGGTGTCGTCGCTGCGCGCGCGGTGGTCTGCGCCGCCGGTGCATGGACCCGCCTGTTCTGCGATTCACTCGGCATCACCGTGCCGCAGCTCACGGTGCTGGGCACGGTCGCGCGCCTGGCGCCGGCGAAGCAGGTGCTCGAAGGCCAGGCCTGGTCGCCGGGTATCGCGATCCGCCGCCGTGCCGATGGCGGGTACACAGTCGCGCATGGCAGCTCGAACCTGCATCCAATGACACCGGCGACCTTTCGATTCGCGACCAGGTTTTTCCCTGCGTTACTCCAGGGACGCGAATCGTTACGGGTCTCGTTCGGGCGCGAATTCTTCCATGCGCTGGCGCTGCCGCGCCGTTGGGCTCTCGATGCCCCGACGCCCTTCGAGCGCGAGCGGGTGCTCGACCCGCTGCCTGAGCAGAAAGTCCTCGACCAGATGCGCATGGAACTGCGGCGCTGGCACCCCGGCATTGCAGAGGCGCCATTCGTCGAGACCTGGGGCGGCATGATCGATGCATCCCCGGACGTGCTGCCGATCATCTCGGACGTCGATGGCCTGGCGGATTTCTACGTCGCGACCGGTTTCAGCGGCCATGGCTTCGGCATTGGACCCGGCGCCGGTAGACTGATCGCCGATCTGGTGAGTGGGACGGCGGAGCGCAGCGCATGGTCGGCGTTTCGCCTGGGCCGCTTCTTCGACGGGTCACCCATCAGACCAGGGCCCGCGCTTTGATTGACCAAGGAACGCATGCAGCCTGAGGACCATGAGTCACGCGCCAGCCGCAAGCGCTACGACGTCGTCGTCATCGGCGGCGGTCACAACGGCCTGACGGCGGCGTTCTACCTGGCGCGTGCCGGGCTCTCGACGCTGGTACTGGAGCGGCGCGAGATTCTCGGCGGCTGCTGCGTTACCGAGGAGATCGATCCGCTGCTGGCACCGGGCTGCCGCGTTTCGACCGCTTCCTACATGGCGAGCATGCTGCGACCCGAGATCATCCGCGACCTCGAACTCGGCCGGCATGGATTGCGCATGGTCGCGGCCAACCCGACCTTGCAGGCCGTGACACCCGATGGCGTGGTGCTGCCGTGGTGGAGCGACCACGCGAAGATGCGGGACGTGCTGCAACGCTTTGCACCCGTGGACTGCGAACGCTTCCTGGCGCTTGAATCGCGGCTTGCCGGTCTCGCGCGGCATCTCGAACCGCTGTTCATGCAGGCGCCGCCCGATCTGCAACGTGGCGGCCTGGCCGGGCTCTGCGAGCTGCTGAAATTCGCCCTCCAGTTTCGCCGTGTGCGCGGACGCGAGATCTCCGATCTGGTCGCCTTTACGACCGGTAGCCTCGGCGAGTTCCTCGACCGTTCGCTCGACTCACCGCATCTGAAATCGTTGATCCTCGCCAACAGCCTCTATGGCAAGCACGGCGGACCCTACGATCCAGGCACGCTGTTCGGTCTGTTGTTTCATCTGCTGGGCGGCGGCGAGCAGGCGAAACAGGGATTCGCCGGCCATGTGATGGGCGGCATGGGCGCGATCACGACGGCGATGGCCGCGGCCTGCCGGTCAAAAGGAGTGGAACTGCAGACTGGCGCCGCTGTGCGCGAGATCCGCGTGCAATCGGGCCGTGCGCGCGCAGTCCTGCTCGAGGACGGGACGGAAATCGAAGCCGGCATCGTCGTTTCGAATGCCGATCCGAAGCGGACGTATCTCGGCCTGGTGCCGTCCGGGGCGCTCGAACCGGAGTTCATCGCCGCGGTGCGCAGCATCAAAATGGACGGCCCCTGCGCCAAGTTCAACCTGGTGCTGTCGGAGGAGCCGAGGCTTACTGGCTGCGATCCCGCTGCGGATGCGCTGCAACGCGCACAGTTCACGCTGGTACCCTGGCTTGACGGCGCACAACGCATTTATGGCGAAGCACGCCTCGGGCGGATTGCCGATCCGTTGTGGATCGATTGCCTGGTGCCGTCGCTGATCGATCCGTCGCTCGCGACACCCGGCCGTCACGTGATGACCTGCTTTGTGCAATACCTGCCATATCGCCTCGCCGAATCCGGGTGGGACTTCGAGCGCGAACGCCTGCAGCGGCAACTCTTGAGGCAGATTGCAGGCTTCGTGCCAGCGGTGAGTCGCGCGCTGGTTGCGAGCCGCCTGTACACTCCGGCGGATCTCGAGGCCGTCTTCGCGATCACCGAGGGCAATATTTTCCACGGCGACCTGCGGCCCGATCAGCTCTTCTTCATGCGCCCGCTGCCCGGCCATGCGCGCTATGCGTCGCCGCTCACCGCACTCTATCTCTGCGGTGCCGGCACCCATCCGGGCGGCGGCGTAACCGGCGCGCCCGGCTTCAATGCGGCGCAGCGGATCCTCACCGACCTGAAACGCAATCGCGGGCTGCGCAAGGGCCTGAACACGTGAACAGGCCATGATCAGCCTGCGTGCCATGCCGGTGCGATTCCGCATTCTCGCGGTGCTGCTCGTCATGAGCTTCGTCAACTACCTGCTGCGCAACAATATCTCGGTCGCGATACCGAGCATCCGCGCGGAGTTCGGATTCACGAACGCGGAAATCGGCTGGATCCTCGGCAGCTTCAACCTGAGCTACACGCTGTTCCAGATTCCGGGCGGTATTTTCAGCGAAGTCGTCGGCTATCGCCGTGCCTTGACCAGCATCGCCGTGACCTGGGGCGTGCTGACATTTCTGACCGGATTTGCGCCGAGCCTGATGGCGGCCTCCGCAACCGGCGCGATGGTCTCGTTGATCGCGGTGCGGTTCCTGATGGGGATCGCCAATGCGCCGATTTTCCCGACGCAGACCGGAGTCATCGCTCGATGGTTCCCGACCGGCAGCTGGGCATTCCCGAACTCCCTGAGTTCCACCGGCCTGGCCCTGGGTCAGGCCGCGATCGGACCGGTCGTGACGCTGCTGATCATCCAGTTCGGCTGGAGAAATTCCTTCTACGCACTCGCGCCGCTTGGCTTCCTCGTCGGCGCCTGGTGGTACTGGTACGCGCGCGACCGGCCGTCCGAGCACCGCGCGATCACGCCGCAGGAAATCGCGCTGATCGATCACGAGCGTGATCCGGCGGCTACGGAAGCGCCGCCGCCGGGGAGCTGGCGCGAAGTCCTGATGCGCCGGGATGTGCTGTTGCTCGCCGCCGCGTATTTCTGCATGAACTACGTCTTCTACATGTTCTCGCAGTGGCTGTTCGTCTATCTCGTCGAGGAGCGCGGGTTCTCGCTGCTGGAGAGCGGCTTCCTGTACGTGCTGCCATTCGCAACTGGTGCGGCGATGGCGGCAATCGGCGGGATGACCTGCGACGCACTATGTCATCGCTTCGGCGGGCGCTGGGGCTGTCGCCTGCCCGCGATGGTCGGGTTCGTCGGCGTCGCCGTGTTCCTGCTGGCCGGGGTCAATGCCGTGAATCCGTATGTCGCAGTCGGGCTGTTGTCGCTGTGCTTTGGCTCCACGCAGTTCGCGGAAGGCGCATTTGCATCTGCCGCGACCTATGTGGGTGGCCCGCATGCATCCACCGCCTTCGGGGTCATCAACGTTGGCGGAAATGCCCCGGGATTCCTGGCGCCGCTCGTCGGGCTGATGGTGGATCAAGCGGGCTGGTCGTGGACGCTCGCGAGCGGCTCGATATTTGCGTTGGTCGGCGCCGGCTTGTGGCTGCTGGTCCGTGTGGAGGGCGACCAACCGCCTCGTTCACGCCGCTAATCGACGAATTTCCTGAACGGTCTGCCGCGGTCCAAAGCCGATTGGTCGCCCGCTGCGTTGACAGCAGCCAGGTTCCTGAACAGTGTGCGCACCGAATGACGACAACACTCGTTTTTGAGCTGCTGGTTGCCCTCGCGGCAAAGCACACCGTTGCCTTCCTGGGTGACTTGGAGGCCATTGCGGCGCGTGTGCCGCCGATGCCGGTTGTCCGGTATGCATACCTGCATTTCGTAGTGATCCTTGCGCTCATTGGCTGGCTGAAGATTCGCGGCGCGCGTTTTTCAGACTACGGATTCCGGAACTTCGGGCCGATCTGGTTGTTCATCGTCATCACGCTCGGAGTGATCGCAACGAGCGTGATCCTGCCGTCCGTTCTGGACCCGCTGCTTGCGGGTTACTTCGAGATGGCTCCGCGCGATCTCACCAGGTTTTCCACGCTGGTCGGGAACCTCCCGCAGTTCCTGTACGTGATGCCGCTGGTGTGGATCTTTGCTGCGTTTGGCGAGGAATTCTTCTACCGGGGATTCATCCTGGAAAACGTCCACCGGATCCTGGGAGGCGGAAATGCGGCAATGATCGCCGCGATCATCGTCCAGGCGGCGTTGTTCGGTGCCGGCCATGCCTATCAAGGGCCGGTCGGCATGATCCCCATTGCAGTGGGTGGAATCGTCTATGGCTTTCTTTACTGGGCCGGCGGAAGACGTCTGTGGCCGCTGATCCTGGGGCACGGCGTCGTCGACACCATGGGTTTCAGCATTATCTTCATGGGCGGCACGCCCTGATCACGGGCGACTCGCCTCACCGGGCGTGCGTGATCGCTTCGTGATGCCGGCGGCCTGCCGACCGCCACAGCAGCATCGCAAAACCAAAGCCCAGCGCGCCCGACAGGAAGAAAAACAGCATCATCGGCTGATAGCCCGCCGGATTCAGCGCGCCCGCACCATAGGCATCGTTGAGCGAGCCCGCGATGAGATTGGCGCCCGCCATGCCGGCGTTCTGCACCACCCACATCAGGCCCAGCGCCGTTCCAAAGCGGGATTCCGGCACGAGCCTGGCGGTCAGCGGCCACATCACGGCGGGCACCAGTGAGAAGCTCACGCCGATCAGGACGGTGCCGATCCACAGCGATCCGTTCGACAGCGCCATGAATGCGATCGAGACCGGCAGCAGTAACGCACCGAATGCCAGCATCGGTGCATAGCGACCGGTGCGGTCGCACAACCAGCCGAACGCCGGTGTGGCGAACAGCGCGGCGAGAAAGACCCACGCATTGATCGCGCCTGCGGCTGCCAGTTCAAGGCCGTGCGCATGCTGGAAGTACTTGATGGCGAATGTGCTGCGAAACGCGAAGATGACCGAATACCAAAGCACGCACAGCACCAGCAGGTACCAGTACGCGGGACCGAAGCTGGCGAGGTCCTGGAGCGAGAAACGCCTGGATGTGGTTTTTGCATTGGCAGCGGCGTGGCCGCGATCGCGGTCCAGCCACCAGTAGACCGCGACCGCTACGGCCGACAGCGCGGCCAGCAGCATTGCGATGATAAGCGGCGGCTGCCAGCCAGCTGCATAGGCGCCGGCAAACCAGGTCGGCGACATGTCGGCGGAGAATGCCCCCGCGCGTCCGAGCGCGATGCTCGCACCGATCGCGAATGCCAGGTTCCGTCCGGAGAAATATTTCACGACCGCAGCCAGCGTGGCGATATTGAATGTCTCGGCGCCGATGCCGAACAGCAACCGGCCGGTGGCCATGCCGCTGAATGCGGGGCTGAATGCGGTCAGTGCGGTGCCGACGAGACACACGAGGCCGGTCCAAATCAGCATGCGGGCGGCGCCGTAGCGATCGACCAGAATGCCGCCAACGAGGATCAGCACGATATTCGGCAGGCTGTAGATGGCATTGAGCATGCCGAGCTGCAAATCGCTGAAATCGCGCTGCCGCTGCAGCAGGTCGGCGACCGGACCTATCGAGTCGTAAACATAGAAATTGCCGTAGTTGGCAAGCGAAATAAGCGCCAGTACCAGCCAGCGAACAGCGCCGCCCCGGTTGTTATGCGTCATGCAATATTCGGGGCCGGAATGCTGTGCATTCGCACGGCACTCCGCGCTCCCGATCAGCGATCCTGTGGATGATTCTTTTCGAGCCAGCCCGGCCAGGCTGCCTCAAGCCGTGCGAGCTCGGTGTGCGCTGCTTCGATGCGGCCCGCGGCGCGTAACACTTCTATTGCAGCGTACCACTCCTCCGGTGCGCGCGATTCGGCGTCGGATTTCTTGAGCGCGCCCAATTTGGAAAACTCGCTGGACGGCTCAGCCCGCGTCGGCGCGCTCTGATTCGCATTCGCGCGGGTTTCTGACCGGCCGGCGGACTCGCGCTCCAGTGAGGCTTCTTGCGCCGGCGCTGGAGCGGCCGGCAGATCAATCAGCGGTGCCGACAGGTCCGCGGGTGCGACTGCTGCTGCGCTGGCCGGCGCTTGCCGCGATTCCGGAGCGAACTCGTCAGCGGTCGCGCGGCCGGTCGAATCAATTGCCTGTTCCAACGCATCAGCCGATGGTGTCAGGATCATCGGGGCCACGACATCGGATTCGGTGACAACCGCGGGGCGGCCGTCGTCGCTGAATTGCCATTGCACCAGCATGACGGCGAGCAGGAAGCTCGCCGCCAGCGACACCGGCAGGTACCAGCGCGCCGTGCGTGATTTATAGGCGCGCCGTGCGGCGGCGCGAATACGCGC
>JANNTO010000387.1:0-7717 GCA_031403675.1 Gammaproteobacteria bacterium
GTCGAATGTGCCCCCAATCCCTTCAGTGCTAAAGTGTTACCCATGTCTCCGGTATAAAACGTCACCCATGTGACCGGAATAGACCAACGGGAGATGGTGGCCAGGGGTGGAATTGAACCACCGACACGCGGATTTTCAGTCCGCTGCTCTACCAACTGAGCTACCTGGCCATTTTCGGGGCTGCGTATTAGACAAGGCCTGCTGCACGGCCGTCAAGAAAGCGCCTGCGCTCACGACTTTGCGCCAGGATCGACGAATCCCCCGGGTGCTTTCGAGCCCGCACCGAAGAAGAATTTCTCCATCTCGCCGACCAGGAACTTGCGCGCCTTCGGCTCAAAGGCCACCAGCCGGTACTCGTTGATCAACATGGTCTGGTGGCCCAGCCATTTCTGCCAGGCCTCCTTCGACACATTGTCGAATATGCGCTGGCCGAGTTCACCCGGATACGGCACGCGCGCGAGGCCTTCTGCTTCGCGGCCGAGCAGCACGCATTGGACCATTCTTGTCATCGTCGGACTCCTGCGTCGCGATTGTGCCGCCAGCCAGGCTCCCGGCGATCAATCTTGCCACGGGAGCCGGCAGGCCGACGGAAAGCGGCGCCCGGACATCGTGCCATTCCATCGTCGCCTCGGCCACGCGTAATCCGTGGTCAGCCAGTTCCAGCACCCAAGGCTCAATGTCCAGATCGAAATGCGTAAATGAATGGCGCACCTCTGGCAGGCGCCGCGCAGCAGGCGCGTCCGCGCCGAACCTCGAGACCCACCAGGCCCGCGCGGATTCGCGGTCGGGAAACTCCGGCGGTGCCCACAGGCCGCCCCAGATTCCGCGCGACGGCCGTCGCTGCAGCAGTACGCTGCCGTCGTGAACCACGAACACCATGTGCGTGCGCTTGCGACGCCGCGGCCCGCGCCTGCGCCGCGCAGGCAATTCGTCAACCAGACCTGCCGCCAGCGCACCACACTCCTCCCGCAGCGGGCACCGGTCGCAAAGCGGTTGCGCGGGCGTGCACACGGTTGCGCCCAGATCCATGATCGCCTGCGTGTACTCCGCAACACGCGTGGTCGGCGTGCAGTCTTCAGCGAGTTGCCAGAGCCTGGCGGTCGTGGCCGCCGTGCCCGGCGCATCGCGCACCACGAACAGCCGCGCGAGCACGCGCTTGACGTTGCCATCGAGGATTGCATGGCGTTGACCGTGCGCAAGCGCGAGGATTGCGCCGGCGGTCGAGCGGCCGATCCCGGGCAGCGCCATCAGCTCAGCCGATGTTGCGGGTAGCTGCCCGTCGTGGCGCGCGACGATTTCCTTCGCAGCCTGATGCAGGTGACGTGCCCGCGCGTAGTAGCCGAGTCCCGACCAGAGCGCGAGCACCTCGTCCTCCGCCGCCTGCGCGAGCGTCGCGACATCAGGAAACCGCTCGATAAAGCGCGTGAAGTACGGAATGACGGTCTCCACCTGAGTCTGTTGCAGCATCACCTCGGAGATCCAGACCCGGTACGGCGTGGCATCTTGCTGCCAGGGCAGATGCCGGCGCCCGTGGGTATCGAACCACGGCAGCAACCGCGCGGCGAGCAGCCTGGGTGTCATTCCTTTCATTTCGCCGGCTCGGCGTTGCGCTCGACGCGGATCACCGAGTTTCGCAACTTCGCGCCGGCCACCCGCGCTTCCGCGATCCGGATCTCGGCATCGATATCGAATCGAGCCAGTTCCTCGATAGCAACCTCGAGCGTCGCCTTCTTGTCCTTCGCCTTGTTCTGTTCCGGTGCGAAATAGCGATTGACGTCGATATGGTCAAGGCTGGCGCGGATCAGGCGCAGGTGCGGAACGATCTTGCCGTCGAATTGCGTGTCGTCGAGCCGGCCCGCGATGGGATCAAGATGCAGGTGGCCATCCTGCATGCGACCCTCAAGTGAAAATTGCAGGGACTGAAATGCCAGTGGATCCGCAGTGGCAGGCAGCGGAAATCCAAACGCGATGGCGGGTGCACGCGGTGCAAATGAATCGATTTTCACGGCGAACGCCAGTCGCAGGTCCGGTTCGCCCAGGGTCAGCGTCCCGGACAATTCGCCGGGAATGCCGGTGAGATTGAATGTGCATCGTTCGAGCATTGCAACGCGCGTCGCCTGGTCGTACGACGCGAGTTCCATGGCACCCAGGACTTCGACACCGGCCAATGGCAGCGGCTCGCCGCCGACCCAGCCGCGGAAATTGATGGCGGTCGCCTGGTAACGGCCCGCATCCGGGTCCACCCGGCCGCGGCCATTCAGTGCGAAATGAATCGTATTGGCGTCGACCACAGCGGCCAGGCGCAACTCGACCGGGAATTCAACCGCAGGCGCAATGTTCTCAGCAGCAATAGTTATTGCCGTCAGCCGCCAGTGCGCTCCGCTCGTGGCGTCGAGAAATTCGAGCGCACCCCGTTCGAAGTCGAGGCTGCCGATGGACCACGCCGACTCGCCTTCACCACCCAGATCTGCCAGGCGGCTGATGAGCTCCGACCAGTTGTCCGCTCCTGCAGGACCGAGCATCGGGCGCACGGTCGCATCCGCAATCGAAAGTGAATGGACCGCCGGCGCACCGAACAGGCTGCCCCAGGGAACGGCGACGCGCAGGCTGCCGACCTCGAGCAATGGATCGGCGTCGAAACCGGGCGGCTGCTCGATCGCGAGCCCGTCGACCTCGAGTACCGGGCCCGGAAGGAACCCGATCCGCAGCGCCTCGACGGTTGACGGCAGACCGGTCGCCTCGCCGATCCAGTCGCCGACCAGGCGACGCGCAACTGCGGTCCGGGCACCGAGCCACAGCAAGGCGACGGCCACCAGCGCGAGGATCGCGCTAGCGGCCAGGAGGCGGGAAAGGCGTTTCTTCAGTGGCATGAACCCGGGAGCCCAGATGGACTCCCGGATTCTATCAACGGTCGCAGATGCGGATCTCGCCGCTGAGGGTCTGGATCATGACGCGGGCTCCGCCGCTGCCCTGCCTGAACTCAAGTTCGCTGCCCGGGACGTACTTGTGCTTGTCGCGGGCCTTCGGACCAAAGCAGTTGTCGATGTCGCCGCTGAATGACTCGAGCTCGAACTCGGCGTTGACCGGCGGCTTGATCGTGAGCTCGACGGCCCCGCCGATCGACTCGATATCCACGCGCGCCGCGGCCGTCAGGTCCGCATGGACTTCGATGTCGCCGGAGACCGAACCGGCGCGCACCCGTTCGGCGGCGGCGACCGTGGCGCTGATGTTGCCGCTGACCGCCTCGCCCTCGTAGCCGCCGCGAATGCCGGTCACGACGGTCGATCCGCTCACGTTCTCGGTCGAGACCCGAGCCTTGCCGCCGTTGCCGGTGGCCGAGATATCTCCGGAAACCGTGTGCAGCGACAAGGGTTCGTCGTAGGCCTGGGTCTTGACCGTGCCGCTGACCGACTCGAGCCGCTGTTCGCCGCGCACGCCATCGACAGTGATGTCCGCACTGACGGTGTCAACGATCAGGCGCACGGTCTTCGGCAGCTTGAGCGTCAGGATTGCATCGTCGTCGCTATTGCGGTACTTGCCGTCGGGCCGGGTGACCTCGATTCGCACCTGCCGCTCGGTGGCCTCGAATTCGAGCTCGTCCTTGCTGCCCTCGAGGTGCGCGGTCAGCTCGACCTCATTGCGGTCCCAGGCGGTCACGCTGACGCTGCCCTGGACATTCGAGACGTTGACGGTCGCGTCGGGTGCGACGGTCGCGCGTTTGCTCAGGTCCTGCACGGCCACGGCGGGCTGGGCGAAAACCGCGAGCGTCGCGACGCTCAAGAATGCATTGCGAATACTCATCTCAAGTTCTCCTGGTGGCGCCGCTACCTGCGGTAACGACTCTCGAATACAACTGCAGTTCCTGTTTGTAGGCCCCGAGCAGCAGCTCGTTCAAAAGGCCGCTCGCCGGATCCTGAACCAGCGCCGCGTCGATCTCATCCGCCGCGCCCTGGATGATCGCCAGATTCTTCACCACCGCCTCGCGGGTCTGTGGTGACAGGTCGTCGAGCCGGTGGCGGAACTGGATCAGCAGGTCATCGCGAGCCGCGAGTTCCACCGCACCGAGCGGCGAATTCGGTCCGTAATTCACCGGCGTGATTGCGACCACCGTCGTTGCCCCGCCTGCCGTCAGACTTGGGTCCACCGCAGGATCCGGTTCCCGCATCAGGCCCCAGGTCAGCAATGCCGAGACCGATGCGACCAGGAAACCCGCCGCAAGCGCGGCCGGCCAGCCGAATGCGCGCAGCCCGGTTTGCCCGGCCGGCGCCGACAGCCGCGCCGCGATCGCGGGCCACAGGTCGCGTGGCGGTGCGATGTCTTTCGGCAGCTCCGCGGCCTTGGCGAGCAACGGGTCCGGCTGCTGATTCCGCGGCCCAAATGGCAGTGTGGTCATGTCGTGCCCTCCGGCTGCATGCGCGCACGCATCAGGTGCCGCGCGCGATGCAATTGCGCCTTGCAGGTGCCGACGGCAATGCCGAGCATTCCCGCGGCTTCTTCGTGACTGTATCCATAGACTCCGTGGAGCACGACGATGTCGCGCGCGCCCGGCGGCAAGGCTGCGATCGCGCGCTCGATATCGATCGGCGTTGCCTGGTCCATGCCCGGTTGCTCGGCGAAATCCATCTGCTCTCCAGTCTCATCCGTCATGCTGATCTCGTTCCGGCCCTGCGGTTTGCGCCTGCGTGCCAGCACGGCATTGACCGCGATCCGGTGCAGCCAGGTCGAAAAACTGCTGCGACCTTCATATCCGGGCAGGCTGCGCCAGGCATTGACGAAGGTGTCCTGGGTCAAGTCCTCTGCCGCTTGCGGGTGGCCGGTCATCCGCAGGCACAGTCCATAGACCCGGCCGACGTGTTCGCGGTACAGCTCCTCGAATGCGTTGACGTCGCCTCTGCAGGCCCGTGTCACGCGCTCGCCGCTCGTCGCAACCGCACTGGCCGGACTCGTCACCCTGCCCCCTGGCACATTTCAATACACCGTTTGTTCATGTACTTGGACGCCATCCCACGGCCGATGGTTTGAACCTGCCGCGACGCAGTCTCGCGACCCGGGCAGCGTACAATCCGGGCGTGGAAAAGACCGGGGGCAGCATGCCGTTTGCGACCATCACCGGCTGGGGCAAGTGCATGCCACCGGCCATCCTGACCAACGCCGACCTGGCGACGTTCCTCGATACCGACGACGAATGGATCCGCTCCCGGACCGGCATCAACGAGCGGCGCATTTCTCACGTTTCGCTCGGTGAAATGGGCTACGTGGCGGGCAGCCGCGCACTTGCCGGCGCGGGCCTGGCCGCGGGCGACCTGGACCTGATCGTGTTCGGCACCTGCAGCATGGACGAGCAGGTCCCGAACATGTCCTCGTGGGTGCAGAACCGGCTCGGCGCGCAGAGCGCCGGCGCGATGGACGTCAATACCGCCTGCACCAGTTTTCTTTACGGCCTGACCACCGCCAGTTCGATGATCAAGGCCGGCGTGGTGCGCAACGCGCTGGTGATCGGCGGCGAGTTGGTCTCCCCATTGATGGACTGGACCAACCGAAACGTCTCGATCCTGTTCGGCGACGGCTGCGCCGCGGTCGTATTGCAGGCGACCGATCGCGAGGAAGGCGTACTCGCCGACAAGCTCGGCTGCTACGGCAATGTGCGCGGCATCCTGCAGGTTCACGGCATGGGTTCGCGTTACGCGAACCGTGGCTGGGTGCTCGGCGACAGCGAGTGGGTGTTCGAGGGTCAGGAGATATTCAAGCGTGCCGTGGTCGGCATGAGCCATGCCTGCGAGAGCGTCCTCAACGCGCGCGGGCTTGGCCCGGATGACGTGCACCTGGTCGTGCCGCACCAGGCGAACCTGCGCATCATCGAGGCAGTGGCGAAACGCGCCGGGATTCCGATGGAGCGCTGCTACGTCAACATCCAGCGCTACGGCAACATGTCCGCCGCCACGGTTCCGGTCGCGCTTGTCGAGGCGCTCGAGGATGGCCGCGTCTCCCCCGGCTGCAATCTGCTGCTGACCGGATTCGGCGCCGGGCTGTCCTGGTCGGCGCATGTGGTGCGCTGGGGCGAGCGCACGACTCCGCTCGGCAACAGTGACGTCGAACTGCCGCCGTGTCCGCAGACCGCACTCGAAATGGTGCGTGGCTACATTGCAGCCAAGCACGGCTCGCGCCTCACGCCGGCCGGCTGACGAGTTGCCGGTACAGGCCGACGAATGCGTCGGCTGCCCCTGCGACATTTTCCTTCCAGTGGTCCGCGGCGTGCTGATCGGCATTGTCGCTGACGTATTTCGCGCAGGCGAAATCCGCACCCTCGACGCGGCAGGCCTTCGCGAGCGCATACGCCTCCATGTCGACAACTTCGGAGTCCAGCGCCTGCGGGCGCGTTGCGAATGAGTCGCCGGTGCCGCACAGCGCCTCCGGCAACGTGGTGAAGCGCGGCGCGAACTCGAGCACGGCCGGCAGGCGGTCGAATGGCGTCACGCCGGGCTGAAACCCGAGCGCGCCGACATTCATATCGCGATCCACGAAGCGACGACAGGCAACCAGTGTGCGTGCCGGGACAGTCACGCCGCCAGCCGTGCCGAAATTGACCACCAGCGGAAGGCCGCGGGCTGCATGGCGATACGCGGCAAGCCGTCGCACCAGTGCGATTGCTGCATTGACCTTGCCGATACCCGTGTAGAGCACGGGTATGCCACCCTGTTCGAATCGCCCCGCGCTTTCGGCCGCAAGTGCCATCACGACCAGGAGCGGCGGGAATTCATCCGCCATAGCGGATTACGGTGCGCACCGGCAGGCCCAGCCAGCGGAAATCCGGCGCGATGCCGAGGTCAATCAGCACGCCGACCAGGTCGACGCGAAATCCGGCATCTACCGCGAGCTGAGCCGACGCCCCCAGCGTGCCCCCGGTCGCGAGCACGTCATCGACTACCAGCAGGCGCCCAGCGCCATGCTGCATTTCCAGCACGCCCGTGCCGTACTCGAGATCGTAGCGCCGATCCACGACCGGCGGCGGCAGCTTGCCTTTCTTGCGGATCGGCACAAAGCCCTTGCGCCTGCGCTCGGCGAGCGCCGCGGCCAGGATGAAGCCGCGCGATTCGACGCCGGCGACCGCATCGGTCGCGGCCCATTCGGCCTCGCTCCACAGTCCGTCGAGGGCTTGCACGGCCGCGCCGAAATGCCCGCGCAGCAGCGGCGTTATGTCACGGAACAATATGCCCGGCTTCGGGAAATCCGGGACATCGATCACATGGCGGGCCAGTGGATGCATGGGTTCCTCGTCAACGCCGGCCGCGCCCGGCCGTTTGTGTCAGTGAACGCCACAAATCGTGAGCGATTGGAACGGGAGACTCAATATGTTCAGGAAACTTGCCCTCACCGCCGTTCTGACGGCGATCACGGTGCCGGCCATGGCAGGCACGCCGGGCCTCGACGGGCGCGAGCAGAACCAGCGCCAGCGCATCGCCCAGGGGGTCCGTTCCGGCGAACTGACGCGGCCCGAGACACGGCGCCTGGTGCGCGGCGAAGTGCGGTTGCACCGTCACGAACGCATCGCCAAGTCGGATGGCGTCGTCACGGGCGCCGAGCGCCTGCGGTTGCAGCGCAATGCCAACCGCATGAGCAAGCGGATCTACGTCCAGAAGCACGATCCGCAGTCGCGGCCGACGCGCTGGTAAGCACCGGCCATCCAGACGGGCGCCGGCTCAGCCGGCGCCCGTGGTCG
>JANNTO010000388.1:0-18429 GCA_031403675.1 Gammaproteobacteria bacterium
AGTGTTCAATCTAGTCGTGAGCGCCTTGGCGCCGCGCGCGCCGACGTATTCGGCGATTGCCTCGGCATAGAGCTGGCTGCGGGACTTGCGGAGCCTGCGGGCGAGCGTCTCGGCGGCCCGGAACACGGGATCGGGCAGGGAAATAGCGACTTTCATGCCGGCCATGGTATCACCACGGGTATTACCAACTCAACGGAAGAATACTCCGGCAAACGGCCCCCCGCGCCATGCACAACTTCGCGATTCCAGCCCATTTGCGCCCAGGGCGCTCGCGGCCTCAGGTGAGCAGGCGGCCGACCGCAACCAGGTGGCGCTGATAATAGGGTGCGTCGATACTCGCGACGCTCACGGTGCCGCCGCTCGACGGCACATGGCCCGCATGATCGGCGTCCCCGGGCGCCGCGTCGTCATAGCGCGTCACATTGCGTTTACGCCATCTCAGGCTAGCGGCGCCACCCCGAACCACCTCGCGTGCAGCCAGAGAATGAAAATCGCGTAGAGCGCAAGCCCACCGACGACGACGATCACATCGTTCATTGGTGAACTCGGCAAAACGCGGATCGGGCGTGCCGGACGATGTTCGAGCGAGATCCGGACGGCGACGGCCCACACGAGGAAAGTGCCGAATAGCAGCAGGTCGGCAACGTTGCCGTTGGTCAGCAGATGCGCAACCGCCCAAAGCATGGTCGCCAGGAGCAGGGGATGCTGCGCGGTGGCCCTGATGCGCCCGGGCACTACCGAGGCGAGTGTGAGGCTGAATGCCGGCAGCATCAGGAGCGCCGCAATGTAGCGAAACCCGGCCGGGGTCGTATACAGCACGGCGTTGGATGCTCGCGCGGCCCCATAGCCGGTGACGAGCAGATATAGGCCTGCGAGCGCAGCGATCGAGTAAATGCCCTGCCAGGTTCTTTTGCCCAGGCGTTCGGCGGCCCGATCGCGCCAGCCCAGCGCCAGCAATGAAATGGAATGGACGCCAAAAAAGACCGCCAGTCCGAGAATCAGTCGCTCCATAACAGCGCCATTCTCGCACACACGAAGGATTCCATTCCGCGCGGCGTCTAATTCACAGCAGCACACCAATTAGGAGCATTCGCCATGAAGAGACACTTTGGAATGATTGGCAAGGCCGTCGCGGCGGGTTTGGCGCTGGCGGCGACAACGACGCCCGCCACGGCCGCCCCGCCAGTGCCGTTCAAGCAGACGAACATCCATTTCGAGACGAACGCGTCGGCTTGCGACATGGGCATTCAGATCAGCTTCGACACGGACGGCATCACACAGGGCGAGGTCGAAAGTCCGTTCGATCAGCCGGTCTTCACTTTGGGAGCCGTCCCCGGCCTGGAAAACACGCATGACATAACCGAGATGTTCCACGAACGCGTCGAGCCGCCGATCACCGACCTGGAGATCGCACTCGGCTGCGAGCCGTCCGAGGACGCGATTTCGCTGGCCGAACTCCTGGGCAACTGGCCGGCCGGCTGGTACGAATTCGATGGCGAGAGCGGGCGGCAGGAATTTGAAGGCAAGGCCAGGCTCACGCACAAGATCCCCGCGGGCCCCGAAATTCTCGCGCCTCAGGACGGTGCCGTCGTCGCCCACGACGCGAACCTTCTCATCCGGTGGAACAAGGTGACAGGGCCGATCGTTCCCTACCTTGGGCCGGTCGAGATCGTGGGTTACCACATCGTGGTCGTCGATATCACGAACCCGGTGCTGGCTCCGGGAAAGACGAAGACCTCGTTCAACGCCGACGTCTCGAAGGGGGAGACCACCTTCCTGGTGCCGAAGCAGTACCTCGAGCCGGGTCTGATCTATGAATTCGAGGTCCTGGCAACCGAGAAGGGCGGCAACCAGACGATCACCGAGGGCGGTGTCTTCTGTACTCGTCCAAGGACTGCCGCGGATTGCGAGGCGCCGTAACAAGCGCGCGGGGCCGTCGTTGAAAGACGACGGCCTCGCGTTATTGCCTATTATCGACGAGGTACGATCGGCCGATCTCCGCGATGCTCCGCGTCCCAGCCTGCCGCATCGCGATCAGCAGTTCGCTGCGCAGGATGTCGAGCACCTTCTCCACGCCTTCCTGCCCAAACGACGCCAGCCCCCAGATATACGGCCGCCCGATGCCGACGGCAGTGGCGCCGAGCGCCAACGCCTTGAACACATCCGTGCCGCGGCGGAATCCACCATCCACGAGCACCGGCACGCGTCCGCGCACACCCGCGACCACTTCCACCAGGCTGTCGATCGATGCGCGCCCGCTGTCCTCGGCGCGCCCGCCGTGATTCGAGACCAGCACACCGTCCACGCCGTGATCGACGGCGAGTTCCGCATCCTCGCGGGTGACGATGCCCTTGATGACGAGCTTCCGCGGCCAGATGTCGCGCAGCCGCTGGATGTAGTCCCAGGTCATGTTGATCGGCGTCAGATCGGTGACCGCCGAGATGTCGAGACCGCTGAACATCGGCTTGCCGGTGATGAAACCGCTGAGCCGCGTCCGGTCGGTCTGATGACACCGCGTGCAGTCACGCGAATCGCGCTGGATCGAGCGCGCGGCCGTCAGGCGGTTCGATCCGCCCTGCAGATCCACCGTGAGTGCGAGCACGGGGCACCCGGCGGCCTCGGCGCGGCGCACCAGCGCCTGCGTGATGGGCCACTGATTGGTCGGGTAGAGCTGGTACCAGATGGGTGCGCCGCTAGCGGCGGTGACGTCTTCGACACTGGTGGATGAAACCGTTGACAGGATCTGGAGATGTTTCTTCGACCGCGCTGCTCGGGCCGATGCCAGTTCGCCGTCCGCGTGGAACGCGCGCTGGCTGCCGACCGGGTCCAGGAAGATGGGCGTTTCCCAGGTCGTGCCGAACAGGTTCACGGACAGGTCGATCTTGCTGAGGTCCACCATGCGGCGAACCCGCAGGCTGTAGTTCGCGAATCCCGCGGTATTGGCGTGGAGCGTCGCATCGCCATCCACGCCGGTCGCGAGATAGCCGAAGTGCGCGGGTGGCAGGATCCTGCGGGCGGTGCGTTCGAAGTCGAAGATATCCAGCGCCTGGTCGGCGGCGGTGATGATCCCGTCCGCATCCTGGCCGAATGCCTTAAACGTTGGTCCCAACGCGGCCAGCGCCGGACCCGCAAGAATGGATTGCAGGACGCGTCTTCGGATCTGCCGCCTGATGGTCATGTTGATGTCTCCCCCGGCAGTTGTTATGAGCGCCTATCGATTGCGGCGTTCGACGTCTTCCTTGAGCTCTTCGTTGCGCTTCTGATACTCGAGGAAGAGCTTCGCGAACTCTTCTTCCGATCCCGCGAAGTACCCGATCTGCCGTACGCGGACCACGCCGTCTTCCTCGTACATCTGACGCGTGACCCACGCCGGATGCGCGGGATGTTTCTTCAGGGTGAAAAGCCAGAAGGTGCGCGTACGCTCGTCCGAGAACGCGATGAGCTGCTTGTCCTCGAAGACCTCCAGGCTCGCCCCGTGGTTCTGGCGCACCTGCTCGCCATATCGCGCCCATTGTTTCGGCGTGATCCTGGGCGACGGGTAGGGCTGGTATTCCTGGGCGAGGGCGGGGGTCGCCATCAGCCACAGGGTCCCGGCAACGAGAGGTAATTTCAGCCAGTGCATGGCTGAATTATTGCACTACCGTCCGTGCGATGAAACAAACCCCTGCCACAGTGGCTCAGGCGGTCAGCTCGTTCACCGCCCGCCACGCCTGGTCGATCGCGGCATGCGTGTAGGCATCCGCGCCGGCATCCGAGTTGGCGATCGCGATGTGGCCGAAGCGCTGCCGACCGACGATCTCGGGGCGCGGCTCCACGTTCCAGTCCGCGTCCTCCAGGTCAGTATGATCACGCGCATAGCCGTGTGGCCAGCGATTCACCGTAATGGCGAGAATGTCGCGCGCGGCGTCGAAGCCACCGGCGCCGAGCATCCCGTTCAGCACCTGGCGCACCTCGCGCTCGAAGTCCTCGAACGGCATCGCCAGCAATTGCGCGCGTGCGGCCCGGTGCTGGTCCGCGACACGCATGCCCTCGGGCTGCTCCGCGACAAAGGCCGCGAAGGACTGCAGCACACAGGGATCTTCGGGCTTCCACGCGGGGCGGTAGTCGCCGACGTTGATGCCGGTCACCAGGAAAATGCTCTGCAGGAAGCTCCCCGGTAGCTGTGCACCCAGGACGCCGAGCTTCTGCAGTGCACGGCCGTTGCGCAACAGCGTGTTGATCACCAGCATCGGTCGCTTCACGCATTGCGCGAGCGCCGCTTTCTGGGCCGGCGGAAGATCCGGCACAAGGTGCGGCACCATCGCGTTGTAACAGGCAAGCACTGCATTCCGCGCGGGCACGCGCAGCAGCCGCTTGTCGTTTACGTAATCCACGGTGACGCCCGCGTCGTCCGCGCGATTGGCAACGTGTACGGCCGTGGAATTGAGCCGCAGCCGAACCGCGGATCCGGGGCGGTCGAGCGCGGCGTAGTCCAGCCGCTCGGTCACGATGCCAAACGAATCCGCGCCGGCCGCCATCGCCGGAAAGGATCCCGGGATCAGCGCGCGCACCAGCAGCCGCGCGATCGAGCTGTTGCCGTCCGGGAACATCGCCACCGGGACATCGGAAACGTCCGGGTCGGACCCGCTCGACTCGCCCAGCACGTGCGCGCCGGGCAGCCCCATCTGCAGGCATTCCGCAACGGAGAGACTTTCGGCGGGCAGGCCAAAGAAACCGGATGGCGCGTTGCTGAAGACCTGCGTTGCCGCATCCGGCAGCTCGAAGTGCTCGCGGAGGAAATTGCTGTAGCTCGTGCGGTGCAGGTAGGCGTTCCGTTCCTCCGGCGACAGTCCCGCAAGCACGTCGCCGTCCGCGAGCAGGAACGCTTTGAGCTTCGCGCGAGCAGCCTCCGGCAGCGGGAACGCATCGACGTGCCTGGCCAGCGCTTTCGGTTCGCCGCCATCCAACGCCACGCCGGGCAGCAGAACGTCTCGCCCGTAGCGTGCCTGATCGAACAGGAGCGCTGGCTGCAGGCCGCCTTCCGTCCACAGCCAGTTGAAGCTGAAATCCTTGCGCAGCCGCGGAATGTCGATGCCGAGATCGCGTATGAGCCCGTTCGCCACCTCGCTGTACTTCTGGTACTCCATGTTCACGGTGCCGCCCCAGGCGAGGCGCATCGGCCCGCCCTGGTGGAACTCGTTGCGCTTGGCGTGGCCGCCGAAATCGTCGTGGTTGTCGAGAATGAGGATCCGTGACTGCGCGCCGTGCAGCTTGCGATGGAAGTACGCGGCCGCGAGACCGCTGATCCCGCCACCGACCACGACCAGGTCGTATTGCTCGTCGAGTGCCTGCGGGTTGTCGAAGCGCTTGCCCTCGCGCGCCAGCGCGTGCGCGATCTCGAAGGAGCCCGGGTGCGAGCCGCGCAGCCCCGTGAGCGTGGGCGGGTAGTGAAGCGGACCGCCGCCCTGCGCCAGCGCGAGTCCCGGCAGCGGCAGCGACATGCCGAGCACCGTGATGCCGACGTCGTGGACGAAGTCGCGCCGCGTGATCGGGCGCGACAGGCCGAGTACATGATCGGTTGGTTTCAACGTGCTGCCACTCCCGCGCCGCTCAAGTATGCGCCAGAACGTGGAAGAGCGATGATTGGGCCTCTGGCCCAGCAATCGGAGTAACGATGGCGACCGTCCTCATCACCGGCGCAAACCGCGGCCTCGGCCTCGAGTTCACGCGTCAGTACGCCGCCGATGGTTGGCAGGTTTTTGCAGCCTGCCGGGTGCCGGACGCCGCCACCGATCTGCAAGCGCTGGCTGCTGAAAGCGGCGGGCGGATTCGTGTCCTTGAAATGGACGTCACGGACACGTCGAGTGTCCGGAAGGCCGCCGCCGGACTGCAAGGCGAGGCCATTGATCTCCTGCTGAACAACGCGGGCGTCGGCGGGCCACCCGGCCAGCGGCTCGGCAGTCTCGACTACGCGGCGTGGGCGAAGGTGCTCGATGCCAACACGCTCGGTCCCATGCGCGTGACCGAGGCATTCCTGGAGAACGTCGCGCGGAGCAGCGACAAGCGGATCGTCACGATCACGAGCGGCATGGGGTCGATCGAAGACAACACTTCCGGCGGCCGCTACGCCTATCGCAGCTCCAAGGCCGCGGTGAACATGGTGATGAAGAGCCTCGCGGTGGACCTCGCGCCGCGCGGCATCGCCTGCGTCGTGATGAATCCCGGTTGGGTGCGCACCGACATGGGCGGGTCGGGTGGCAAGCTGTCGCCTGCGGAAAGCATCAAGGCCATGCGATCCGTGATTGCGGCGCTCAAGCCGGATGACTCCGGCAAGTTCTTCAACTACAGCGGCACGCCTTATCCCTGGTAGATCGCCGGCCCGCAGGCGCGATCACGGGTGCGGCGACTTTAGGCTTCCAAAAAGCTCCTCGATCGCTAGCGGCACCTTCGCTGCGAGCTTTTCCTTAAGAGGTTTCGCGCTGTCCTCATAGTGATCCTTGATCGATTCATGAACACTGGCGACTACCCGGCCTGAAGCCAGGTCGAAGATTCTCGCGCACGTGATACATGACCTTGCACCGCTTCCAATTCGCCGGAAGGTACACAATGCCCCACCTAACGGTACGCGCCGGTCGCGAGATAGCCGAAATGCGCGGGCGGCAAGCGCTCGCGCGCTAGGCGATCAAAGTCAATCACGTCCAAAGTCTTGTCTGCAGAGGTGATTAGTGCGTCTGCCGGTTCATGCATCATGGATGCATCCCCTGATTCGATACTGCACCCGGCAGCGGGCAGAAGAAGCGCTATCGACGATGCTGCCAGTTTCGCGGATGCCGGCTTCCATGCATGACTGCCAATACGACGACCGTATCGTTCCTGATGCGGAAATAGATACCGAACGGGAACCGGTTCATCAACGTTCGGTGAATCCCACGCCACACTACCGGGTACATGGCCGGTTGTTCTGAGATTGAGTGGAGCGCTCGGGCAGCCTCATCAATGAAGTCGTGACCGAGTCCGGGGCGGTTCAGTTCATACCAGAGTGCCGCCGCTGTCAGGTCTCGGTCCGCCTCGTCCCTGAGCCGGACCTCGTAAGTCACAGTTTTTTTCGAATTTCGGCGATGATGTCTTCAGCCGGGCGACCGAGGACGTTATCAGATTCGTAAGCGTCCAGCCGTCGATCCAACTCGGACTGTTGCTCGGGGGTCAGCGGCAACGACCGCTGATCAGCAGCAATGCTGTCCCAGAGATCCTCCACCAGGCGAAGACGTTCTTCCAACGGCAGAGCGTGAAGCTTTGCGTTCATTTTAAAAGCATACTCTTAGCGAGGGGAAGACAGGAAACCAATAATCGCCGTCTATCGTGCATTTCACGGCCTTTGCTACTTATTCACCCGCCGCCGCCCTTGCTCCCGCTTCCTGCCATACATCGCAATATCCGCCTGCGAGAGCAGCGTTTCCAGCGAGGCTTCGTCCGACGCCGACAATTCCTCGATGCCAACACTCATGGACAGTTGATACGGCTGCCCGGCGAGCTGATTGAACTCATCAACGGCCGCCTGCAATCGCTGACTGCCGTTGCCGGCCGCTGCCGTCTGGTCCATCAGCTCGAGCACGGCGAACTCATCGCCGCCGATACGGCCGATCACATCGGTCTCGTGGAACACTGCCTTCAGCACCTGCGCCGCTTCGACCAGGAGTTCGTCGCCCACCTGATGTCCCAGCGTGTCGTTCACGTGTTTGACGCCATCCAGGTCGATGAACAGCAGTCGGCATGTGACATGCGTGTGCCGAGCAAGTCGCCACGCCTGGTCCGCCAGCAACAGGAATCCGCGCCGGTTACGAACGCCGGTCAGTTCATCGGTCAGCGCGAGCTGCTGCAGTTCGGAGCTCAGCCTGCGCAGCGAGTGGACTGCGGCCTTGTGCCCGGTTACAGCGGCCGCGAGTGACAGCGCCATCAGCGTCGTCATGCCGATAAAAGTCTGGAGCAGCAGCAGCGACTCATTGGGCGCCTCGCGCACGAATGGCCCGGCGCCGTTGCTGGTGGCGACGATCGCGATCAATGAGACGACGATGGTCGCCAACGCGACCCCACCGGCACTGGTACGGCAGGCGATCCATACGAGGAACGGCAGCGGCAGGAAGGTCAGCGGATAGGCCACTTCGCCGTACGGCGCCTGGCTGTAAAAGACCACTGTCGTCACCGCCGCAAGCAGCGCGAGCGATGCGATGGACTCGACCAGGCGCAAGGGCTTGCGGTTGATCGGCAGCAGGTGTTTCCACTTGAGTAGTGCCGGGGTGACCACCAGCACCCCGATCACATCGCCGAGCCACCACGTCTGCCAGGATTCAAGAAACGCGGCAATATCCACGACACCGGTAAGTTGCAGGGTTGTGACACCCCAGGTTGCTGCAACAATGCAACACAGCGCGACGATCACGGCGAAGCCGAGCGTTGCCGGACCGGAGGTGAACAGCCGGCCGGTACCCACCCAGCGTTTCAGCAGATGCGCGGTCAGCAAGGCCTGCAGCGTGGACCCGATGCCGATGCTGGCAGCGACTGCGAGACTCGAGAAACCGGGATTCGTTTGGGTCGTCGAATACGAGACCCAGACATTGACCAGAAACGCTCCGAGCCAGATCCCGGGCCATACGCGCGGACCCCACAACAGGATTCCGGCGAGTGCGATGCCGGAAGGCGGCCAGACCGCGGTCGCGTAGCCGGGCGGAACGGCCAGCAACAATCCGAGGATACCCGTGCCGAAATAGACGATGGCGAGCGCGCCGATCTTGCGCAGGCGTGCGACCGACCAGCCTTTCTTGCTCGCATGGAGCCGTTGTGTGTCGCCGGCTAGCGGTTGGGTGGCGGTGCGGCTATCGGGCATGGACCCTCACTCATGACGAGCCAGCCTGCCACACGCGACCCGGAACAATGTGAGGTCGATTCCGGGATAAGTTAATTGACCGGCCTGCCATGCGCGGCGCGTGAACTGCGTCACCAATCAGTCGCTGCGGATTCCAGCTTCCGCGCGCATGGCCTCGACGTCGAGTTCGCGAACCCAAACTGGCAGATTGACCCAGATTCTGTGAAAGCCAAAATCTTTACTCGTCATTTCCTGAACGGCGGCTTCTTTTGACCAGCCCTGGACCACGATGCGGTAAATGGCGGTCATTGAGCCGGTGCGGTCCGCACCGTGCTGGCAATGCACGAGGACTGGAGTGCGCTTCGGGTCGGTGACAATCTGAAGGAACCGGACGGCCTCTTTGCGCTCCGGATGCCAGGCCTTCATGTAGATATGTTCGTAGGCGAGCCCGGTCGTGCCGATCTCCTTGCGATCCGAATGAAACGATCGCAGGTTAACAACCGTGACGATCCCCAGTTCCTTCAGATTGAGAAATCCTTCCGCGGTCGGCTGCGCGCTGCGATACAGCGTGGCGCTGACCTTGTAGAGGTTGCTGGTGCCACTTGCCTCCAGTGGTTGCGCACGCGAATGCGGCGGATTGTCTGCAGACTCTGCACCGGCAATGGAGCAGAAGAATGCGATCCCAATCAAATAGACGACGGCCGAAATCTGTCTCATTGGGTCGCCTCTCAGTGCGGGAAGTATGCCCCAGGTTGCCGGGCGAATCGCATTGACGGATACTCTTCCGGCAACCGGAGGCTCGTGTGCTGAATAGCCGTCGTTCAAGCCTGATCGCCCGCGTGCTGTCGCTGGCGCTGCTGGTCGGACAACTGGGTGCCGAGGCGCACGCCTATTCCCATTTGTCGGACGATTCGAAAGGCCTGCCGGATACGGCCCAGAGCTGTCGCGCCTGTCTGTCCTTTGCGCCGTTGCAGAGCGCAGTCGGCAGCTCGACGTCCGTGTTCGTGGTGCACCAGTGCGAAACTGACTCCTTCGTTCTTGTCGATGCGATCCGCATTCCCGGCAGCCCGTCTCACCGGGCATTTCAAGCCCGCGCTCCACCCGCTCTCCTCTGACTGACGCTGTCGCTGCACGAACGCGCGTGAGCGCGATCGTGTCCGTTGGTTCCGGAGGAGGGCTTTCACATGACGATCTTGAAGCAGGTTGCTGCGTCTATGGCGCTGGCATCCGTATTGTTGCCGGCGATCAGCCAGGCCGACGACGATGTCGCGGCTTTGCGCGCCGAACTGGACGCATTGAAAACTGACTACGCCGCGCGCTTGGGCGCGCTTGAAGCGCGTATTGCGGAGCTGGATTCTGCCGTGAGTACGAGCGGCGCAGCCCTTACCGACGCGGGGCAGCCATCTCCTGCGGCGAGCTCAGCCCAGGCCGCATCGGCATTCAATCCGGCGATCTCGCTGATTCTTGCCGGCAACTACACAAACCTGTCCCAGGACCCGGAGAGCTGGCGCATCGCTGGCTTCATGCCGAGCGGGGGCGAGGTCGGCCCGGGCGAGCGCAGTTTCAATCTCGCGGAGTCCGAGTTGGTGCTGACCGCGAACGTGGATCCGTATTTTTCCGCAACGCTGATTGCGGCGATCACGCCAGAAGACGAGATCGGAGTCGAGGAGGCCTTCTTCCGGACGCTGTCGTTGCCAGCGGGCCTCACCGCCAAGGGCGGGCGATTCTTCTCGGGCGTTGGCTATCTGAATGAAGTCCACGCCCACGCCTGGGACTTCATCGATCAACCGCTCGTGTACCAGACGATGCTCGGGAATCAGATGGGGCAGGACGGCGTGCAGGTCAAATGGCTGGCGCCGACTGATCTCTTTGTGGAGCTGGGCGCCGAGTTCGGTAACGGAGAGGCGTTTCCGGGCACACGCCGCAACCGCAATAGTCTGAACGGCACGACGCTTTTTGCGCACGTCGGCGGGGATCTCGGCGCATCCACGAGCTGGCGCGTCGGCGCATCGTGGATGGATCTGCGTGCGGAAGATCGCAGCTATGAAGACGTGGATGACCTCGATCAGGCGGTGGTCAACGCCTTCACCGGCGACTCACGCACCTGGGTGGCGGATGCGGTGCTCAAGTGGGCACCTTACGGCAGCGTGACTCGGCAGCAGCTCAAATTGCAGGGCGAATATTTCCATCGCAAGGAGAGCGGTCAGCTCGCATTCGACGTCGCGGGCGCGGGCCTCAGCGACACCTTCAGCAGCGAGCAGTCCGGCTGGTACTTGCAGAGCATCTATCAGTTCCGGCAGCGCTGGCGGGCGGGGCTGCGCTATGACTCGCTCGATTCCGGCTCACCGAGCATCGGGCTGGTGGACTCGAACGTGCTGCCACCGGAATCGTTCCCCGCGCTCCTGGCCGCGAGTCCAGATCGGATCTCGCTGATGCTCGACTGGAGTCCCACGGAATTCTCGCGACTGCGTGCGCAATACAGTTGGGACGACGCGCGTGACGAAGGGCAGCGCGACCGGCAATTCCGCCTGCAGTACATCTACGGCATCGGCGCGCACAGCGCCCACAAATATTAGGAATGGCAGTCATGAAACAATTGATTTGCGGCGTCATCACGCTGTTGATTCTCGGCGTGGCAGCCCCCGCGCACGCCGTCATCAAGGTCCTCGCAACGACAGCGGACTGGGGCGCGCTCGCAACCGAACTCGGCGGTGATCGCGTCAATGTCTATACGGCGACCGGTGCGCTACAGGACGTGCACCGGGTGGATGCAAAGCCGAGTCTTGTCGCGCGGGCGCGTACGGCGGATCTTCTGATCTCAAATGGGGGCGACCTCGAAATCGGCTGGCTGCCGGTGCTGGTGCGGGAGTCCGGCAACTACCGGATTCAACCCGGCGGTCCGGGATACTTTGAGGCGACCGCGCAGGTCGGCTTGCTGGAGAAGCCGTCTCAGCTCGATCGCTCGATGGGAGATATCCATCCCCAGGGCAATCCCCACGTGCAGCTGGATCCGCGCAATATCGCAATCATTGCAAAGGCGCTCACGGCGCGGCTTGCGGCGATCGATGCGGCGAATGCCGCGTACTACCAGCAGCGCGGCGCCGATTTCAATGCACGCTGGGCGCAGGCCCTTGCGCGCTGGGACAGCATGGCGGCGCCACTCAAGGGGCTTCCGGTCGTCGTCATGCATCGCGACCAGGTGTATCTCTGTCATTGGCTGAGGCTGCGGGAGATCGCGTCCATCGAGCCAAAGCCAGGTGTACCGCCAAGCGCAGGCTATCTCAGCCAGTTGGTGACGAAACTGTCGGAATCGCGGGCTCGAATGATCCTGCGCAATGCCTACAACGATCCGAAGGCGGCGAATTGGCTCTCGGAGCGTGTCGCTGCGCCCGTTGTTCTGCTGCCGTTCTCGGTTGGCGGAACGCCGGAAGCGAAGGATCTGTTTGGTCTCTTCGACGACACCTTGAATCGGCTGCTGGCAGCAATCCAATGAGTCTCTTCTCTGTGGACTTGAGCATCCTGTGGCCGGCGTTGATCGCGGGCCTGCTGGTCTCAATTTCACACGTGCCGCTCGGCCAGCAGGTGCTGGCGCGCGGCATCGTGTTCATCGATCTTGCGATCGCGCAGGTCGCGGGTCTCGGTGTGATTGCGGCGAGCAGTTTCGGACTGGCGATCGAAGGGTGGGGCGCGCAGGCGGCAGCGGGTGGCGCAGCGCTCGCCGGCGCATTGCTGCTGACCTGGACCGAGCGCAAGCGGCCGGAGATTCAGGAAGCGCTCATCGGCATCCTGTTCATCCTGGCATCGACGGCGCAGATCCTGGTGCTCGCGAACAATCCGCATGGTGGAGAGAACCTGAAGGACCTGCTCGCGGGCCAGATCCTGTGGGTGTCCACCGATCAGCTCGTGCGCACTGCGCTGCTGACTGCGATCTTTGCCGTGGCCTGGTTCCTGTGGCGCGAACGGATCGGCCGGATCGGCTTCTATGTGCTGTTCGCAGTGGTCGTCACCGCATCCGTGCAGCTCGTCGGTGTATATCTCGTGTTCACGACCCTGATCGTGCCCGCAGTCGCCACCTATCGCAAAGCAGCCAATCGGCAGCTGGCGTTCGGCTATGCGCTGGCATTCGGGAGTTATCTGGCGGGCCTGGCTGCATCCGTGGTCACGGATCTGCCTTCGAGTGCGGTGATTGTCTGGACCATGGCGGTGCTGGGATTATTCGTGCACGTGGCTGGCAAGTCGAGTCAGGCGCCATAACAACTGACGTCGCACATCCGGCCATTCGGACAGCAGGATGCTGTACATGACGGAATCGCGAACGGTGCCATCCACTCGCGCCTGATGATGACGCAACACGCCGTCCTTCTTGGCGCCGAGCGCTTCGATGGCGCGCTGGGAGCGGAAGTTGAAGTTGTCAGTACGGAAGCCCACGACCTGGCAACCGAGCGTTTCGAACCCATGCGAAAGAAGCAGCAGCTTGCACGCGGAATTGACATGGCTGCGCTGCCGGCTCGCTGCGTACCAGGTGTAACCGATCTCGACGCGATCGACCGCCGGCACAATGTCGTGATAGCGGGTCGACCCGACGATCGTGTCGGTGGAGAGATCGCGCACCGCCCACGGCAACATGTGTCCTTGCTGCTGGCCGGTCAGTGCATCCGCAATGTACGCAGCAGCCCGTGCCGGCGCGGGGACCGAGGTGAACCAAAGCTCCCAGAGTTTTCCATCGCCGGCCGCAGTGATCAGGCCCTGCAGGTGGTCCGTTGCAAGCGGTTCGAGCCGGACTCCATGGCCTTCAAGCGTTACCGGGTTCAGCGGCTTCACGGTTGGTTTGGCTTCATGAGCACACTCCTGAGACATACGATTGTCTCACCAGCACCAGTCGCCTCGCTGGCCGGCCGGAAAAACGCCAGCGGCAATTCGGCCAGCGCCAGATGAATCCCTTTGCCGGCTGAATCGTCGAATATGCAACGCGCCTGCTCGGATGCCTCTGCGCTAGAGCCCGCTTTCACTGCCCACACAACGATGTCCAGTTCCGGGGGAAATGCGACAACCAACCGCGGGTCCGCGGCGAGCTTCCCGTAAAGCGCGAGCGCCGCGTTCCGGCAGTTCGCAAGCATTCCTGCAAACTCACCGCCACGCACCAGCGGCAACAGCCGCTGTGTCGCCCATAACGCAACCGCCGCTGCTCCGGGCCGCGAGCATTCCAGGCTGATTTCGCCGAGGTGGAGGTCTCCCGAGCTGAAATAGGTGTACGGCGATTCGTGTTTGTAGAACTTTCCGACTGACGGATCGCGAAACAGCACGCAACCACAGCCATACGGCTGCAACCCGTGCTTGTGCGGATCAATGACAATGGAATCCACTTCGCTCAGCCGATCGAATGCGGCGCGCGCCGGCGGCGCCAGGTTTGGCGCGAGCAGGTAGTAACCGCCATACGCGCAATCGGCGTGCAACCGAAAACCGTATCGCTCGCGCAACGAAAGTATGTCCGGCAGCGGATCTACGGAGCCGACAGCAGTCGTGCCCAGGGTCGCAACCACCGTTCCAACGCCGCCCGCCTTCAAGCGATCCTCGAGCGCAGAAACGTCCATCCGCCCGAGGCGGTCACACGGAATCGCCTCGAACGGCAGCTTGAGCACGCCACTGATTCGCTGGTGTGTGTAGTGCGCCTGCGTAGATGCGACGACCGCATCACCGGGCCGTAGCTGCCCCGCAATCCACAGCGCTTCGAGGTTCGCCATCGTGCCGCCGCCGGTCAGATGACCGAGGTGCGTTTCCCAGCGGAACATGCGCGCGATCTCGGCAACCGCTTCCTTTTCCATTCGCGAGCTGGCACGCCCGCCGTCGAGCGCGTGGTTGTTCGGGTTGATGTACATCGCGAGCGAGTAGGCCAGGCGCGCGACCGGGTGCGGGGGCTTCAGCATCTGCCCCGCATACTGCGGATGGAAGTACGGAAAGTTGTCGTGCATGCGCTCGGCCGTTTCGAGCAGCACGCGTCTCATGTTGGCGGGGTCGTAACTTGCGCCGGCGGATGAACCCACGGCTGGCAGATCCGAGAACCCCCGCTCCATCCGCTCGAGCGCTTCGCGCAGCAGCGCGACGGATTCCTTATCGAACTCGAATCCGCGCATCGAGCACCCGGCGGGTCAGTTGAGCCTTCCGGCTATGCGCGCGAGCTTCAGCCCGGAGGGGCGTTCGATGCACTCGATCCGCCGAGGATGCTCTTCCACGTGAGCTCGAGGCCGTTGCGTTTGCCTTTAGGCACGAGCTTGAGCCCTTCCGGCGAGATCGTGAGCATGTAGGGCGCGTCGTTCACGATGAGTTCGCGCTTCAGGGGTTTTTCGAGTTTTGTTGCCATTGGTCAGGATCTCCTTGCGATCACCTACCCGGAAGGATAACCCGTAACGCCGGGATTCTCATGCATCCTTGACCAGGCCGGCCCAGGTGGCCCCGGCATCGCCATTACGGACCCCTGAGCAGCTCACTCACTTCCGCGAACTTTGCTGCATCCGCCGCATAGGTGAATGTGCCAGCATCGTGCATCTCGCGCGCGGCACGCATACGCCCACCAGCAGTTCGGTTGCGAGCGCTAGAGCGGTCGCGGTGCGTTTCTTCATCAAAGCCACGCTTAAGCATCCTCCGAGCTGAACACGAAGTAGTTGAACCGTTGTTCCGCATTTTGCGGGCTGATATGCGTTTCCCGGTGGGTCTCGCGCAACACAAACCCGGCGCCCAGTTCGGTGGCGATGGAGTGCTCATCGTACCTTGCGACGTCGAGGCCGCTGCATTTGGGCGGCCCGTCCGGCGCGAAAGTGGCAATGATGACCGTGCCAGTCGGCTTCAGCGCCTTTCGAAGCGTCGCAACGTACCTGACGCGGTCGCCTGCCTCGGTCAGGAAATGAAATACGGCACGGTCGTGCCACAACGCGAAGCGGCGCGGCGGTTTGAAAGTGGTGACGTCATCTTCAAACCACGCCACTGCGGCCGCCCGGCCTCCCAGGCGGGAGCGGCTGGCATCCAATGCAGCGCTGGAAATATCCAGCACGGCCAGATTCGAGTAACCAAGATCCAGGAGATGATCGACGAGTACCGACGCTCCACCGCCAACGTCAATGATGCCGGCCTCCTTGCCGACGCCGGAAGCGGCAATCAATGCCAGTGAAACCTCGGGACGTCGCTGAAACCAACTGACGCTCTGCGGCGCCCTGGTCTGATAGACGCGATTCCAGTGCTTCCGGCGATCCATGGCTATTTTCTATCGCCCGTCCAGCTGACGTTGGTAATCCGCCCCATCGAAGTGCCCCAATGACCTCGAAATCAGCCCGTCGGCGCCGACGGCCCATTCCTCGTAACCGCTGATCCGTACCTTGTTGCCCTTGCCGCCGGGGCCGGTGTTGGTGCCCGTCAGGGTCCAGCGATAGATATAGCCGTCGCCGGTCTGCTCGAACGAATCCATTTCGATCACGAGATCCGGGAAATCCTTCATGAACGCACGCGCCGCTTCAGTGATTGCTGCGCGCCCGACCGACGGTTCGCCGTTGTTGATCCTGAGCGAGCTGTTATCCGCATGAAATGCTGCGACGCTGGTCGGGTCCTGGCTGCACCACGCAGCGGTGTAGCGCACAGCGAAAGATTTTATGTCCCGCACTCCGATGGGGGTCTGGATCCGCGTGGAATGCAGCAGCGCCATGCGCCACGTGCCTGCGGTTTGCCGGAGGATTGCGCTTTCGAGCCATTCGCGCTGACGCGTGCCCTTGATGTCGTCATGCATCTCGGACTTGACCACATAAACGGCATAGGCGATGTCGGCCTCGATTCTCACGGAGCGGAAATCAAAGGCGTCCGAACGTCTGAAACCTGCGTCAGGCTTCGGCATGCTGGCGACATCGCCCTCACGGCCGATCAGTTCGCCGTGCTCGAGCAGCACGAAATCCTCTGTGGTAGTCGCCCGATAGGCTGGCGCATCGAAGCCGCTGTAGGCGGCGTAGTAGTTCCCGATCGCCTGCTTCACGGCCTCCGCGTCGTCCTCCGGGCGCGCCCCTGGCGCACAGGAGACGATGGTAAGCAGACCCAGTGTGGCCGCGATTCGGCGCATTTTCATGCGACCTCCAGTGCGCGCAGCTAATCGTGCAGATCCTTACCGTACACCAGAAAGGTATCGTCCCGCTTCCAGCCGACGGATTCATAAAGCGACTGTCCGATCTTGTTGGTTCGGGCAGTGGATAATTCCATCCGCGCGGCGCCTTCCTTCCTTGCATGCGCCTCGGCCGCCATCATCAATGCACGGCCTGCGCCCGTGCCACGCGCCGCTGGGTTGACGAACAGGTCGTACAGCACGTAAGTATGCGCGGCCCGCACCGAGCAGAAGGCCGGGTAAAGCTGCGTGAAGCCAACGAGCATTGCTACACGGTCTTCGGCGACGATCAACACCGATTCCTTGTTCATAAACCGATCGGTGACGTAGCGGTGAGCAAGCGGCAGATCGGCCGGCTGCTCATAGAATTGCCGGTAGGCGTCGAAGAGGACGGCGACTGCTTCGAGATCACCATGCCGCGCAAGTCTGGTGGCAATAGTGTTCATGGGTTGCTCCGGATTGCTATTCATGCACGCTCCCAAGGCTCAACCGGTCCGCGCACGCGCCGGAACAAGGGATGACACTGCGGGCGGGCGGTAGCACGCCAGTGCCGGTGCAGCGCCGGATTACGGACCGACAGTTTTCGCATCAGGTGCCGCCACTCGTACGCAACTTGCCCGCTGGTCGCTGCAATCGTCCCGACTCTGCGCACCGGACCTACCTTGCTCCGGTTGAATTCATAGCCGCGCGCCATCGCTTCGGCATACACCGCTGCGAGATACGCATTGATCGCGGAGCGCGGCGATTGGTACGCTCGAAACCGCGCGAGCTGCGGGTGGTGTCTGTAGCCACGCGTCTTACCGCCAAGTACTGCCTTTGCAAGCAGCGCTTCGCGCCACAGGGCAACGAGGCCCTGCGAGTCGAGATAGCGGGGGTGCAGGGTCCAGAGACGCATCACTTCGCCTGACTGAAGAAGCAGGCATAAGCATCCGGCAGCGCCTTCGCACACCAGGCATGGAACTCGGATCTCGTCTCGATGCGGGAAAATCCTTCCGGCGCCAGGATGTCGACCGCCCGGCCAGACAACACGACGCCTTCCAGGTGCTTCAAGCGGTTCTCGAGCCAGTACATGGCGCTCGCCTGTCCATTGACCTCAGCCAACTCCAGTTGGTGAAATGCTTCGACACTGATTCGCCCGGCAGAAGCCTCTACATCGACATCAATCGTCATGCGGAAAGTCCGATTCGCTTCCAGTAAACAATGGTGGCGGTCAGGCCGCCGTGTGGTTTCAGTGCGAAATCCGGAATGATACCGGCCCGGACGTAACCGAGCCGTTCGTAGAATCCCGAAGCGCCATCGTCGGCCGCAGTGTCCAGCACCAGAAGAGTGCGCCCAAGTCCAACGGCGCAGGACTCCGCCTCACGCATCAATGCGGAGGCAATTCCCCCGCCTCTATGGCTCATCTGAGTCATCAGTTTCGAGATCTCCGCACGGTGCGGTTGGTTCGGCGGCAGGT
>JANNTO010000389.1:0-1714 GCA_031403675.1 Gammaproteobacteria bacterium
CCTGGTGCTGATGTTCTTCGGCATCGCCACCGTGTTCGCGATCCTGCAGAATGTGGTTGGCATCGTGCTCGCAGAGCTGTTCGGATTGCATCCGCTTTTCGGCGTGCTCGCCGGTTCGGTGACCCTGACCGGCGGACCGGCCACCGGGCTCGCGTTTGCGCCGGAGTTCGAAGCGGCCGGTGTCACCGGTGCCGCATCGATTGCGGTTGCGATGGCGATGGCCGGCATCGTGGCGGGCGGCATTGTCGGAGGGCCGATCGGCACCTGGCTGATCGGGCGCGTCAAGTTGCGCGTGCCGGGCGGCCATCAGAGCGGGGTCGTGCCGCGGGCTGCCCATCATGTCATCGAGGAGCGGCTGTCCGAAGGCGCACCCACGGCGCCAGCCGACGAAGATCTCGAAGCCTACGCGGTACTGAAGAATGCGGTAGTCATTCTCGTCGCCATGGGACTGGGCGCGTGGGTGAGCAAGGGATTCGCCGCGCTCCACATCACATTGCCGGCTTACATCGGCGCGATGCTGGTGGCGGCACTGATCCGCAACCTCGACGACCGCACGCGCTGGATTGGCCTCTCGCAACGGATCATCGACGACATCGGCGCGGTCGCCCTGTCGCTGTTCCTGGTGGTCGCATTGATGACGATCAAGCTGTGGGAGCTCGCCGGTCTCGCCGTGCCACTGCTCGTCATCCTGCTGGCGCAGGTATTGCTCGTGGCACTGGTCTGCCTCGGACCTGTATTCAGGTTGATGGGACGAGACTACGAAGCGGCCGTGATGGGCGGCGGCTTCATCGGCTTCATGCTGGGAACGACGGCGAATGCGATGGCGGTGATGCGTTCCCTGGTGGAACGCTACGGGCCGGCGCCGCGCGCGTTCCTGGTCGCGCCGATGGTGGGCGCGTTCTTCATCGACTTCACCAACGCGCTGATCATCACCGCGTTCCTGAATCTCCTGGGCTGACCGCAGGGCGGCGGCGCATCAAAAAAAACCCCCCGACGTTTCCGTCGGGGGGTTCATGTGGGATCCTGGCAGTGACCTACTCTCACCTGGCCTACGGCCAAACTACCATCGGCGCAGAGCGTTTTCACTTCCGAGTTCGGAATGGGATCGGGTGGTTCCCGCCCGCTATTCCTCGAGACGGCGATCAGCGGGATCCTCTCGATCAAGCTCGAAGAGAAAGATGGCGTGACCGCCGCGGTCGTAACCTACCGCGTCAGCGGCGACGCCGAGTACAAGCTCGACCAGCTCGCGCCGATCGTGGACCGGGTGCTGGGCCAGCAGTTCGGGAATTTCGCGGCGCTCGCCGGCCAGCCAGGTGCTTGATTCTCTTCACTTTGCGGGCTTCGTGTCGGAACGCCGCGTATCTCCTTATAGTGACGCGGGGGATGCGGTGGCGCAGGGAGCGTTCACCGAAAGCTAGGTGACCCAGAATTCGCCCGGCCTCGACGAAGCCGCTGAGACCCCGATCGAGGTCATCCTCGACCGATTGGCATCCGGCCAGGTGGACTCTGCCTGGACGGCATTCCTTCAGCAATTTTCTCCGCTCATCATGCGTATTGCCCGGCAATTCGAGGACGACTCGGAACGGGTCAGCGACTGTTTCCTGTACACCTGCGGGCAGCTGAGCGACGACGGCTTCCGGCGGCTGCTCAGTTACCGCCGAGACGGCCCTGCCCGCTTTCCGACCTGGCTGAGTTCGGTCGTCGCCAATCTCTG
>JANNTO010000390.1:0-2531 GCA_031403675.1 Gammaproteobacteria bacterium
GATTTCGGCCAGGCGAAGTCGCGCGGCACGCTGCCGTTGCAGCTCGCCGGCAACGTGCGTCGCGGCGGGCTGATCGAACGCGCGTTCGGCCTGACGGTGCGCGAGCTCCTGTACGACTATGGCGGCGGATCCGCAAGCGGGCGGCCGATCCGCGCAGTCCAGATCGGGGGGCCGCTCGGCGCCTACCTGCCGGAATCGCAGTTCGACACGCCGCTCGAGTACGAAGCGCTCGCCGCGATCGGCGCGATGCTCGGGCACGGCGGCGTCGTCGCTTTCGACGACACGGTAGACATGCTCGCGATGGCGCGCTACGCGATGGAATTCTGTGCGATCGAGTCCTGCGGCAAGTGCACGCCCTGCCGGATCGGGTCGGTCCGGGGCGCCGAAGCGCTCGGGAATATTGCCCATGGAATCAATCCGGAAGGCAATCTTGCCCTGGTTACGGAGCTGTGCGATACGATGCTGCAGGCATCGTTGTGCGGCCTCGGGGGCATGGCGCCCTTCCCGGTACTGAGCGCGATGAAGCATTTCAAGCAAGACTTCACGAAGCGAGCCAACGGAAGCTGACATGTACGCGATTGACCACCATGATCTGGGCACTCCGGCCTCTGCGTCTGTCGAGCCGGTGACGCTGGAAATCGACGGCAGTACCGTCACCGTCCCGGCGGGCACCTCGGTCATGCGCGCGGCCGCGCTCGCGGGCGGTCACATACCCAAGCTCTGCGCCACCGACAGTCTCAAGGCATTCGGTTCTTGTCGCGTGTGCCTGGTCGAGATCGAGGGTCGCAAGGGATTTCCTGCCTCATGCACGACGGCGGTGGCGGCCGGCATGAAGGTGCGCACACAGTCGCCGCGCATCGAGAAGCTGCGGCGCGGTGTCGTCGAGCTCTACGTCTCTGATCACCCGCTCGACTGCGCAGAATGTCCGGCCAACGGCCATTGCGAACTGCAGGATGCGGCGGAGGAACTCGGAGTCACCGGCTCGCGCTATGCCAATGGCGGGGCCAGCCAGCGTGGTGTTGCGCAGGATGCCAGCAATCCCTATTTCGTCTTCAATCCGGACCTCTGCATCGTCTGTTCGCGCTGCGTGCGCGCCTGCGATGAAACGCAGGGCACGCTTGCGCTGACGATCGAGGGGCGCGGATTCGATTCACGCGTGTCGGCGAGCCAGCGCCAGCCTTTCCTGGAGTCCGAATGTGTTTCCTGCGGCGCCTGCGTCGAGGCCTGCCCGACGGCGGCCCTGACGGAGAAGCTGCCGATCGCACTCGGCGCGCCGACCAAGGCGGTCACCACGACCTGCGGCTATTGCGGCGTCGGCTGCTCGCTGAAGGCCGAGGTCAAAGGCGAGACCGTCGTACGCATGGTGCCGAACCGCGCGGGATCCGCCAACGCGGGCCACGCCTGCGTAAAGGGCCGTTTCGCCTTCGGCTATACGACCCATGCGGATCGCGTGCGCAAGCCGATGATCAGGAAGCGCATCACGGATCCCTGGCGCGAGGTCAGCTGGGAGGAAGCGATTGATTACACGGCTGCCGAATTCAAGCGCATCCAGCAGAAATACGGCCCTGATTCGGTCGGTGGCATCACCTCGTCGCGCTGCACCAACGAGGAGACGTTCCTGGTGCAGAAGCTGGTGCGCGCGGCGCTCGGCACCAACAATGTCGACACCTGCGCGAGGGTCTGCCATTCGGCAACCGGCTACGGGCTGAAGCACACGCTGGGCGAGTCCGCGGGAACTCAGGAATTCACTTCCGTCATGAAGGCGGATGTGATCATGTTGATCGGCGCCAACCCGACCGACGGGCATCCGGTCTTCGCGTCACAGCTGAAGCGTCGCCTGCGCCAGGGCGCGAAACTGATCGTGATCGACCCGCGCGTGATCGACCTGGTGCGCACGCCCCACATCGAGGCGACGGCACACCTGCCGTTGCGACCCGGCACCAATGTGGCAGTCATCAATGCGCTTGCCCACGTGGTCGTCACCGAAGGGCTGGCGAACGACGCCTACGCCGAGGCGCGCTGCGAAGTCGATACGTACCACAAATGGAAGGCCTTCGTCTCACAGGAAAAGAATTCCCCGGAGGCGACTGAGGCGATCAGCGGCGTGCCGGCAGCGCTGATACGAAAGGCGGCGCGGATTTATGCGGCCGGCCCGAACAGTGCGATCTATTACGGCCTGGGCGTCACCGAACACAGCCAGGGCACGACCATGGTCATGGGCATCGCGAATCTCGCGATGGCGACCGGCAACCTCGGCCGCGAGGGCGTGGGCGTCAGTCCGCTGCGCGGCCAGAACAACGTGCAGGGTTCCTGCGACATGGGCTCCTTCCCGCACGAATTCAGTGGCTATCGCCACGTGTCGGACGGCCCGACGCGCAGCCTGTTCGAGGCAGCCTGGAATGCCAAGCTCGCGAGCGAACCCGGGCTGCGCATTCCGAACATGTTCGAGGCGGCGCTCGACGGCAGCTTCCGCGCGCTCTACATCCAGGGCGAGGACTTCGTCCAGTCCGACCCGAACACGAATCACGTGG
>JANNTO010000391.1:0-2489 GCA_031403675.1 Gammaproteobacteria bacterium
AGACTGGCTGGAAGCGAAGGGCAACCTGGCCGACGTCATCCCCTGACAAGAATTCAATCATGCAAGACGAACTGAACTTCGAAGGCGTGGAAAAGCAGCCGCTGCGCACCTTCACGGAGAAGGCGTACCTCGACTATTCGATGTACGTAATCCTCGATCGCGCGTTGCCGCAACTCGCGGACGGCCTGAAGCCGGTACAGCGGCGCATTATTTATGCGATGAGCGAGCTCAGCCTGTCGGCGGGCTCGAAGCACAAGAAATCCGCGCGCACGGTCGGCGACGTGATCGGCAAATTCCATCCGCACGGTGACAGCGCGTGTTACGAGGCGATGGTGTTGATGGCGCAGGATTTCTCGTACCGCTATCCGATTGTGGACGGGCAGGGCAACTGGGGCTCGACCGACGATCCGAAATCGTTTGCGGCGATGCGCTATACGGAATCCCGCCTGCGGCCGTATGCGGCGATACTCTTGGCAGAACTCGGGCAGGGCACCGTCGAATGGGCGCCGAACTTCGACGGCACACTCGAGGAGCCGAAGTTGTTGCCGGCGCGGCTGCCCAACGTACTGCTGAACGGCACGCAGGGCATCGCGGTCGGCATGGCGACGGATATTCCGCCGCACAACCTGAACGAGATCACGGCCGCCTGCATTCACCTGCTGGATGAGCCTGACGCCACGGTCGGCGAACTCTGCAAGTACGTGCAGGGTCCGGATTTTCCGACCGGCGCCGAAATCGTGACTCCGAAAAACGAGCTGCGCGCGATCTACAAGACCGGCAATGGCTCGTTTCGTGCCCGTGCTGTCTACGAGGTCGAGGACGGCGAGATTGTCATTATCGCGCTGCCGTACCAGGTCTCCGGTGCACGCATCCTCGAGCAGATCGCCGGCCAGATGCGCGCCAAGAAACTGCCGATGGTCGAGGACCTGCGCGACGAGAGCGATCATGAACACCCGACCCGGCTGGTGATCACGCCGCGCTCCAATCGCGTGGATGTCGAACAGGTGATGACCCACCTGTTCGCGACCACCGATCTCGAGCGCAGCTATCGCGTCAACATCAATGTGATCGCGCTCGATGGCCGGCCCAAGGTGCTGGGGCTCAGGGAACTCTTGACGGAGTGGCTGCAGTACCGGACCGAAACGGTCAGGCGCCGCCTGAAGTACCGCCTCGCCAAGGTCGAAGCGCGGCTGCACATCCTGGACGGAATGCTGATCGCGTTCCTGAATCTCGACGAAGTAATCCGCATCGTGCGCCGCGAGGAAGAACCGAAACCGGTGCTGATGAAACGCTTCAAGCTGTCCGACGAGCAGGCGGAGGCGATCCTCGAGACCAAGCTGCGGCATCTCGCGAAACTCGAGGAGATGAAGATCCGCGGCGAACAGCAGGAACTCGCCATCGAGCAGGAGACGCTTGAAAAGATCCTGAAGAGTGCCGCGCGCCTCAGCAAGCTGATCCGCGACGAGCTCACGGCCGATGCTGCGACCTACGGCGATGCGCGCCGCACGCGCATCGTCGAACGCGCCGCGGCACAGGCGATCGATGAAACGGAACTGGTGACGGCCGAGCCGGTAACCGTCGTGCTGTCGACGCTCGGTTGGGTGCGCCAGGCGCGCGGTCACGATCTCGATCCGCAGCAGCTCTCCTACAAAACCGGCGATTTCTTCCAGGCGGCCGCGCGCGGCCGCAGCACGCAGCAGGCAGTGTTCGTCGATTCAACCGGGCGCGCGTATTCGCTGCCGGCGCACAGCCTTCCATCGGCGCGCGGGCAGGGCGAACCGCTGTCGGGCCGGCTCGATCCGCCGGAAGGAGCGATCTTCGCCGCGGTATTGATCGGCGAACCCGCCGATCGCTGGTTGCTGGCCTGCGACGCGGGCCACGGATTCATCGCGCGGCTCGAAGCGGTAGGCAGCCGCAACCGCGCCGGCAAGTTGGTCTTCAATCTGCCCGAGAATGCCAAGGTGCTGGCAGCAGCACCGATACCGGAGGCGGAGCGCGCACTGGTCGCCTCGGTCAGCAGCGACGGTCGGATGCTGGCGTTTCCGGTCATCGATCTACCGGAGATGGAAAAGGGCAGGGGCAATTTGATCTTCGGCATACCCGGCAAGAAAGCCCGCGCCGGCGAAGAACTGATGGTCGCGGTGGTCGTCGCGGCGCCGGATCAAAGCGTCGTGGTCTGGAATGGTGAGCGAAAAATGACGCTCACCTGGAAGGACCTCCAGCACTACCTCGGCTCGCGCGGCCAACGCGGCTCTGTCCTTCCACGCGGCTGGCGAAAGGTTGATCGTCTCAGCGTTGAGTGACGCGGGCCCAGGCGAGCAGGCGGGCCGGGTCGTAAGCGAGCGAATGTCCGTTCTTCTGAGCGAGCGAGCAATTGCCGGCCGCTTGCTCGCCGGGGCCGGTGCTATTCGACGCTGAGCCGGTCCACCTTTCGCCAGCCGCGGGGAAGAACAGCGCCGCGTTGGCCGCGCGAGCCGAGGTAGTGCTGG
>JANNTO010000392.1:0-6757 GCA_031403675.1 Gammaproteobacteria bacterium
TGTATCACGATACACATCGCTCCTCACTTCTTGCCAGGGACCAGAATCGCACACGGTCGCGCCCGTGACCGGATGAATCCGAGGTCCCCAGGATCTTACCGGCGCGAAGCTCTGGCGGTGCAGTCGGCAGGGTCCAAGGCGTCCCAGCCGACCGAGGTGATCGGGCGTCGGATAGCCCTTGTGTTGCTCAAAGCCATATTGCGGATAGACGGAGCCCACGCGGGTCATCCATTCGTCACGGCTGACCTTGGCCAGGATCGACGCCGCACTGATCTCCGGGACCGTCGCATCGCCGCGCACGACGGCCTCAAAGCCGCAGGTAAAGCCCAGCATCCCAACCGACGGACAACGATTGCCATCGACTCGGACGTGGCTCGGGGCGACGGCTAGACCCAGCAACGCCCGCCGCATCGCCAGCTGGCTCGCCTGCAGGATGTCCAGCACGTCGATTTCGCCTGCATCCGACCAGCCGATCGCCCAGGCCAGCGCCTTGCCACGGATCTCTACGGCCAGGCGCAGCCGCAGGGCGGCGCCAAGCTGCTTGGAATCGCCGAGCCCGGCGATCGGCCGCCGGAGGTCCAGGATCACCGCAGCCGCCACGACCGGACCCGCGAGCGGGCCCCGCCCTGCTTCATCAACGCCCGCCACGAGGCCTGGACCGGGCCATGGCCGATTCGCGGCCACGGACCTCACGGGGCCGCGACCCTGGCGATCTCAAGGATCGCCGCCGCCGCGCGCGCGCTCGCGCCCTGCTGGAGCTGCCGGTGAATCGCAGCGACCAGGACCTGCAATGCAGCGACCTCCAGAGGCGCATCCAGCCAGTGTTCGATCTCGCGGCCGAGCCGCGCCGGCGTGACCTCGGCCTGGGAGAGTTCCGGCACGACCCGTCGCCCGGCCAGCAGGTTTGGCTGGGCGAAATGGGGGGTCTTGAGCAAGCGCAGGCTCTTCAGCGCGTGCGCAGTCAGCCAGCCGAGGCGATAGGCGACGACCATGGGCCGCTTGCACAGCAGCGTTTCGAGGGTCGCGGTTCCGGAAGCAACCAACGCGACGCTGGCGGCCGTCAGCGCAGTGCGCGCACGGCCGTCGATCACCAGCACTCGAACACCCGGTGTGTGACGCGCGAGCGCCTGCTCGAACCGGCTGCGGGTACCTGCGTCCGCCATCGGTGCCACGAACTGCAGGCCCGGGCGGCGCGCGGCAAGCCATGCGATCGTACCGGCAAAATCATCGGCCAGGCGCGCGACCTCGCCGACCCGGCTCCCGGGCAGGACTGCGATGATCGGCGTATCACCCGACAGGCCGAGTTCACCCTGCGCCGCCGCCTGATCCGGTTGCATCGGCAGTTGGTCCGCCAGGGGGTGCCCGACGAACACCGCGCGCAGGCCGACCGCGTCGTAAACGCCGCGTTCGAACGGCAGCAGGCACAGCACCTGGTCAAGGAAACCGGCCATGCGCCGGGCGCGCCCGGGGCGCCAGGCCCAGACCTGCGGACTGACGTACTGGACGGTGCGAATGCCAGCGCGGTGCAGCGCCGGCGCCAGATTCAGGTTGAATTCCGGCGCGTCGATGCCGACAAAGACATCCGGGCGCAGCTCGAGAAACCGGTCGCGGACCTGACGCCGCAACCGCCACAGGCGCGGCAGGTGGTGCAGCACCTCGAACAGGCCCATGACCGCAAGCTCGCTGGACGCGGCCCAGGACTCGCAGCCTTCGGCACTCATCGCGGGCCCTGCGACACCGACGAAGCGTGCCCCCGGCATCGCAGCGCGAAGTGCCCGGATCAACGCCGCGCCGAGATTGTCACCGGACGACTCGCCGGCGACCAGGCCGATCGTCAGCGGGCGCTCCGGCGGCATCAGCGAATGATGCTGCGTTCGCTGACCGCCATGAAATCCACGAACGGTTGCAACTCGGGTTGGGACGTCGCCAAGGTACGCAACTCCGCAGTCGCTTCGGCCAGCTTCAGCCCGGACCGGTACAGAAGCCGGTAGGCGCTACGGATGTTCGCGATCTGCGCGGCATCGTAGCCGCGCCGCTTCAGGCCCTCGCTGTTGACGCCTTTCGGCTCCGCGGGACTGCCAGCGACCAGGAGGTACGGCGGGACGTCGCGGGTCACCGCGGCGTTGTTCGCGAGAAAGGAATGCGCGCCGACCTTGCAGAACTGATGCACGCCCGCGTAACCGGACAGGATCACCCAGTCGCCGAGTTCGACGTGTCCCGCGAGCGCCGTGCAGTTCGCCATGATGCAGTGGCTGCCGACGATGCAGTCGTGCGCCACATGGGAATAGGCCATGAACAGGCAGTCATGCGCGATCCTCGTGACCGCGCGACCATCGATCGTGCCGCGATTGATCGAGCAGAACTCACGGAACACATTGCGGTCGCCCACTTCGAGGCGGGTTGGCTCGCCGCCGTACTTCTTGTCCTGCGGCGCATCGCCGATCGAGGCGAACTGGAATACCTTGTTGTCGCGACCGAGCGTGGTTGGCCCGTTGATCACCGCGTGCGGACCGATCCAGGTGCCGGCGCCGATACGGACGCCCGGCCCGATCACTGAAAACGGACCGATCTCGACGCCCTCGCCGAGTTCGGCGTCTGCCGCGACAATGGCCCGCGGGTCGATCAAGTCTTGACCTCCGGTGCGACCATCATCTTCGCCGAGCAGACTTCGCTGCCGGCGACCTCGGCGACGGTCGAGAACTTCCAGATGCCGCGCATGGTCCGTTCGAGCGTCTCCTTCAACACCAGCTGGTCGCCCGGCTCGACCGGACGACGGAACCGCGCCTCGTCGATGCCGACGAAATAGAAGCGCGTGTTTTCATCCGGCACCACGCCCGCGGTCTTGAATGCGAGTATGCCCGCTGCCTGCGCCAGCGCTTCCAGGATCATGACGCCGGGCATGACCGGCCGATGCGGGAAGTGGCCCGAGAAGTATGGCTCGTTGACCGTGACGTTCTTGATCGCGTGGATGCGCTTGCCCGGCACGCATTCAATGACCCGGTCCACCAGCAGGAACGGATAGCGGTGCGGCAGTTGTGCCATCACTGCCTGGATATCCATCGAAAAACCCTCGCTCATCGCTTGCTCCCCTGGTCCCCGCGTGACGCCGGGCGCTGCTCTGCATCGAGCCGGTGCAGGCGCGCAACCGCGCGACGCCACTGTGCTGCGGGGATCGCCGGCAGACCTGAGGAATAAGTGCCCGGTCCCGGCAGAGAGTGCGACACCATCGAATACCCGGTCACGATGACGTCGTCGCCGATCTCCAGGTGCCCGGAGATGCCGACCGCCCCGCCGATCATGCAGCGGCTGCCAATGATCGTGCTGCCGGAAATGCCCACGCAGCCAGCGATCACCGTGTGTGCGCCGATGCGGCAGTTATGGCCGACCTGCACCTGGTTGTCCAGCTTGACGCCGTCGCCGACCACCGTGTCATCGATGGTGCCGCGATCGACCGTCGTATTGGCGCCAATCTCGACGTCGTTGCCGAGCTGCACGCCGCCAAGTTGCGGCACCTTGACGAATCCGTCGACATCCGGCGCAAACCCGAATCCATCGCTACCGACCACGGCCCCCGGCTTGAACACACAGCGCGCGCCGACCGCTACGCCATGACCGATCGTCACGCCCGCCTGCAGGCGGCAATCGTCGCCGAGCCGCGCGCCGCGTTCGATCACACAATTCGGGCCGATGGAACAACGCTCGCCGATTGCGACATCGGCGCCGATGACGGCATTCGGACCGATCCAGGCGCTCGCGGGTATGCGGGCCGACGCGGCGATCTGCGCGCCCGGTGCAACGCCCGGCACCACCGCAGCCGGTGGATACAGACCGGCGGCGATCCGCGCATAGCTTGCGTAGGGCCGCATGCTGATCAGGGCGGCCACCGGGCACTCCGCAACCATTTCACGCGGCAGCACCACGGCCGTTGCCTGCGTTGCGCTGAGCTGGCGGCGGTATTTCGCGCCGGTACAGAAAGTCACTGTGCCGGAGGTCGCGGTGGCGAGCGCGGCAACGCCGGTGACGCTCTGACCGGGATCGCCGGCCAGTTCCAGTCCGTAGCGGGCTGCAATCTCGCCAAGCGTCATCGCCATTGCGGCGCTCCCGTGGCGATTGGCCGTGGCTCAGGTTTTGGGCGGTGCGACCGGCGCCGTCGACGACTTGGCCTTCAGCGCGGCAACGACCTGCGGCGTGATGTCCACGACTTCCGCCGCGTACAGCACGCCCTCGCTGACCACCAGCTGATAGCCATTGGCGCGTGCATACGCCTGGACTTCCTGCATCAAGGCACGCTGCATCCGGGTAACTTCCTCATTGCGCCGCAGGTTCAGGTCCTCCTGCAGTTCATTGAATCGGCGCGTCAACCTGAGTTCAAGATCGCGGACCTCGCGCTCGGATTTGATGCGATCGGGCTCCGACATCACGGCCGCTTCGCGCTTGAGACGATCGCGCTTTTCTTCCAGCGACTTCTGCTGCGCAGCGACATCGCGCTGCAGCGGCAGAAATTCGCCTTCGAGTGACTGCTGGGCGGCCTTGGCCTGTGGCGACTCCTCGAGCAGGCGGCCGAAATTGACGTAACCGATCTTGAGCTCGGCGGCATGCAGTGCGGGCGCCGCAGCAAGCGCGGCCGTCAGCAGCAACGCGCAGGAAACGAAATGTCTGGTCATAATTTTCATCTGGCCTCGGATATCAGAAAGCAGAACCGATCGAAAACTGAAAGCCCTCAACCTCGTCCGGGTAACGCATGCCGTCGCCCTTGAATTCGTTCAGCGGTATCGCATAGCTGAACCGGAAAATCCCCAGTGGTGCTATCCATTGGACGGAAACGCCGGCGGACTGCTTCAACTCATTGTAATCGAACTCGTAGTCCACCGGCGTGACGCGATCGATGCCGACGAAGTTGACGCCGGCGCCCTGCGAGAACACGCTGCCGATGTCGAAAAAGGCGCTGATTCGCGTGCTGGCGCGCCATTTTTCTGGAACCGGAACCAGCAGTTCGGCGCGGCCAATGACCTTCAGGTTTCCGCCGTAGGGATTGCCGAAGCTGTCCTTGGGCCCGAGGCGGCTTTCCGAGAATCCGCGCACTGAATCCGGGCCACCGGCGAAGAATTGCCGGTAGGGCGGCAGTGCGTTCGTGTCGTCGCCAAACGCGTTGCCATAGGCAAGCTCAGCCATCAACGCAATTGTCCACTGCTTCCAGACCGGCACCAACTGCAGATAGTCGTAACTGAAGACATAGTAGTCAATGCCGCTGCCGGGTGCCGTGGCCGACACGCTCAAGGAATGGCGCATGCCACGGTCGGCAAAAATTGCGCGATTGCGCGAGTCGAAGTACCAGCCGGCAACCAACTCGAAGGTGTCGTACTTGGTGCCGTACAGCGTCGTGGTAAAAATATCCGGATCGGTATCGGGGTCAGGGCCGTCCGGAATCTCGGTCTCGATGATGCGCGTGTAGGGATTGCCATTGGTCTGCACCCAGGCGAGTGCCTCAGGCGCGCTGCTCGCCGGATTGACGATCAGGTCCGATTGCTGGGCGATCAGGCCGAACCGCAGCCCCTGGAATTCCGTGATCGGATAGCCGAACTCAAGGCTCGCGGCCATCGTTGTGGTCGAGAAATCCGATGCGGCGGACACGTATTGCGTGATGTCCCGGTACTGCAATCCCGTGGTGCGCGACACGCCGTCCACGTTGGTGTACGGATCGGTGTGCGAAATGCTGTAGGACTGCGAGTACTGGCCGGACAGCAGTTCGACCGCAAGGCGCTCGCCCGATCCCATGAAATTCGAGTGCACGAAGCTGCCGTTCAGGATGAACGACTGCGACTCGGAATAGCCGACGCCGCCGCTGAACTGGCCAGGCAGTCCTTCCTTGATGTCGAAATCCACGTCGACGAGGTCCGGAGTCCCGGGCACCGGTGTCGTTTCGAACTCGATCTTCTCGATGTATGGCAGACGCTGCAGGCGTTCCTTGGAGCGCTCGAGCAGCGCATTCGACAGATACGACCCCTCCATCTGGCGCATCTCGCGCCGCAGCACTTCATCATCGATGGCGCTGGTGTTGATGAAATTGATGCGCCGCACGTAGGCCCGGTTGCCGGGGTCGACAAAGAACGTCAGGTTGACCGTCTTGTTCTCTTCGTCGGACTGGGGCACCGGATCGATCTTCGCAAATGCATAGCCCTCGACTCCGAGTCGGAACGACAGCAATTCCTGGGTCTGCGTGATCAGCTTGCGAGAGTAGACCTGCCCCGGCTGCACCAGCAGCAGGCGCTGCAATTCCGCCTCCGGCACCTTCATTGTGCCGGCCAACTTCACCTCGCCGACCTTATAAACCTCGCCTTCGCGCAGGTTGATGGTGATGAAGATGTCGTCCTTCTCCGGCGCGATCGCGACCTGCGTCGACTCGACGTCGAAATTCGCGTAACCGCGATCCTGGTAGTAGGACTGCAGCTTCTCGAGGTCCCCCTGCAGCGACTCCTTCGAATAGCGGTCGTCCTGGCGGTACCACGACAGCCAGCCGGGGGTGTGCAGTTCAAATTCCTCCAGCAGCTTTTCGTCGTCGTAGACCGTATTGCCGACCAGATTGATCTGGCGGATGCGCGCGCGCTTGCCCTCGACGACCTCGATCTTGATCCGGACCTTGTTGCCGGGGACTTCCTCGACCTTTGGGTCAATGCGGACCGCATATTTTCCGCGGCTGAAGTACTGATCGGTCAGGTAGCTGCTTACTTCATCCAGAACCGAACGGTCGAAGGTGCGG
>JANNTO010000393.1:0-5817 GCA_031403675.1 Gammaproteobacteria bacterium
GACACGCAGCAGATCCTCGAGGACCAGCTCGCCGCCGTCACCGCTGACAGCCGCAAATGGGGCACCACCGGAGGGGACGTGGATCTCGCGCTGCTCGTGGACGGCCTGCAGGCCGAGCGCGAGCAAGGCATCACGATCGATGTCGCCTATCGCTACTTCGACACCGCCAAGCGTAAGTACATCATTGCGGACTGCCCGGGACACGAGCAGTACACGCGCAACATGGCGACCGGCGCCTCGACCGCGGATCTTGCGGTGATCCTGGTGGACGCTGCGCGCGGCGTGCAGGTGCAGACGCGCCGGCACGCGTACATCGTGTCGTTGCTCGGCATCCGTCACGTTCTGGTCGCGGTCAACAAGATGGACCTGGTCGGTTACGACGAGAAAGTATTCCGTCAGATCCACGACGACTGCCTGGGCATCCCCGGCATTCGGAAAGCTGACGCGCGCATCGTGCCGGTCTCGGCGCTGAAGGGCGAAAATGTTGTGACGCGCGGTGCCAGCATGCCCTGGTATCAGGGCCCGACCATCATCGAGTCACTCGACACGATCGACGTCAACCGCGACCAGCAACTCAAAGACTTGCGCCTGCCGGTGCAGTACGTCAACCGGCCCGATGCGTCGTTCCGCGGTTATGCCGGGACAATCGCCGCGGGCGAGCTGGCAATTGGCGATCCGGTGATGGCCGTGCCTTCACGACGCCACAGCAAGATCCGCGATATCGTCCGGTTCGACGGTAATCTGGAGAAAGCCGAAGCCGGCATGGCCATAACCGTGACGCTCGAGGACGAGATCGACATCAGCCGCGGCGACCTGCTGGTGCATCCCGATCGTTCGCCGAGTGTCGGGCGCATTTTTGACGCGCACCTGATCTGGATGAGCGACTCGCCGTTGCTGCCGGGCAAGCAGTACGAGTTCAAGCTGTCGCATCGGTGTTTGCGCGGCACGGTCGAGAGCATCCACCATCGCGTGGACGTCAACGATTTGTCCGAACATCCGGCCGCCGAATTACGGCTCAATGAAGTCGGACTGTGTCGCATCGTCCTCGCCGAGCAGGCGGCCTTCGACAACTACGCCACGTGCCGCAGCACCGGCGCATTGATCGTCGTGGATCGGCTCAGTCATGCGACCGCCGGCGCTGGCATGATTCTGCGAAGCGCCGAGCCGCAGGGCGCGCGCGACGATGTTTCGGTGTTCTGGCAGCCGACCCGCGTGCGCCACGAGCAGCGCGCCAACCAGAAGGCGCAGCAACCCTGCGTCCTGTGGTTCACCGGCCTGTCGGGCGCCGGCAAGAGCACGATTGCGAATGCGGTCGAGCAGGCGCTTTATCTTCGCGGGCATCACAGCTATCTGCTGGATGGCGACAATATCCGCCATGGCCTGAACAAGGATCTCGACTTCACGGATGCCGGTCGTGTCGAGAACATCCGGCGCATCGGCGAAGTCGCGAAGCTCTTCATGGATGCCGGCCTGATCGTCGTGACCGCCTTCATTTCTCCGTTTCGCAGCGACCGACGCCTGGTACGCGACCTCGTCGGAGCGGGCGAGTTCGTGGAAGTGTTCGTCAGCACGCCGATTGAAGTCTGCGAACAGCGCGACCAGAAAGGCCTGTATGCCAAGGCGCGTGAAGGCGCGATCAAGAATTTTACCGGTGTCAGCTCGCCCTACGAAGCACCGGAGGCGGCGGAAATCGAAATTGACAGTTCCAAGCTGTCCATTGCCGAATGCGTGGACCACGTGATCCGTTTTCTTGAGTCGCAGGGACGCCTGAAGAACTAGCCAGATGCTGATTCCGGTCATCCTGTCGGGCGGCGCGGGTACCAGGCTTTGGCCGCTGTCGCGCGAGCTTTATCCGAAGCAGTTCCTGCCGCTCGTCAGCGATCGCACGATGATCCAGGACACCGCGCTGCGTGTGGAGGGAGTTGCAGGCATCGCGCCGCCGATCGTCGTGTGCAACGAGGCTCACCGCTTCCTGGTTGCGGAACAGCTGCGCCAGGTCGGCGTGACGCCGCAGGCAATCCTGCTCGAGCCCGCTGGCCGCAACACGGCGCCGGCGGTTGCCATCGCGGCACTGGCGGCGCTTGCGAGCGCGAGCCAGGGGAAAAAGAGTGCAGCGGGTGTGCTGCTTTTGGTGCTGCCGGCTGATCACGTGTTGACTGACGTGGCCGCCTTCCGGCGTGCGGTTGAATCAGCAATACCCGCCGCCCACGAGGGTCGATTCATCACTTTTGGTGTCGTGCCGACGCAGGCGGAGACCGGCTATGGGTATATCCGCCAGGGCGCGGGCAGCGGCCCCGTGCGCCCGGTCGTGGCATTCATCGAGAAGCCGGATGCCCAGCGCGCCGCGGAATTCATCGCGAGCAAGGATTATTTCTGGAACAGCGGCATTTTCCTGCTGCCGGCACAGGGCTATCTGGATGAACTCGGACGGCTGGATCCCGCGATGCTTGCGGCCTGCAAACAGGCATTCACCGCCGCCGCGCGCGACCTCGATTTCGTGCGGCTCGAACGCACTGCATTTGAATCCTGCCGCGCCGATTCGATCGACTATGCGGTCATGGAAAAGACCGATCGCGCATCAGTCGTGCCACTTGCCGCGGGCTGGAGCGATGTCGGCTCCTGGGCGTCCCTGCAGGACGCGTTGCAGCCCGATTCCTCCGGCAATGTCACGCGAGGCGACGTTTTCACCGAAGACACGAAAGACTGTTTGCTGTTCTCGACTGAGCGGCTGGTGGCGGCCGTTGGTCTCGAGGGCCACGTGGTGATCGAGACCAAGGACGCGGTGATGGTCGCGCCCAAGGATCGGGTGCAGGACATCAAGCGCCTGGTCGAGAACATGAAGCGGGCAGGGCGCAGCGAGCCCGGCTTGCATCGCGAAGTGTTCCGTCCCTGGGGCAGTTACGACAGCGTTGACGCGGGCCCGCGTTTCCAGGTCAAACGCCTGACGGTGAAGCCGGGCGCGACGCTCTCGTTGCAGATGCACAAGCATCGTGCCGAGCACTGGGTCGTGGTCAAGGGCACGGCGCGCATCACACGGGGCGAGGAAGTCTTCCTGCTGTCCGAGAACGAATCGACCTTCATTCCGGTCGGCACCGTCCATCGCATCGAGAACCCCGGCACCGAGCCGTTGCAGATCATCGAAGTGCAGTCCGGCAGTTATCTCGGTGAAGATGACATTGTGCGGCTCGACGATCACTACGGCCGCAAGGGACGCACGGACTGATCATGGCGCCGAAACCCTGCATGACGGTGCCGCTGCTCGACCTGAAGCCCCAGTACCAGGCGCTGAAGGCGGAACTCGACGAGGCGATGCTGAAAGTCGCTGCGTCGCAGATGTTTATCCTCGGTCCCGCGGTGCGCGAGCTCGAGGAAAAACTCGCCGCGTACTCTGGTGCGAAGCACGGCATCGGGCTCTCGTCCGGCACCGATGCGCTATTGATTGCGCTGATGGCCTACGACATCGGTGTCGGCGATGAGGTTGTCACCAGTGCCTACAGCTTCTTTGCGAGCGGCGGCACGATCGCGCGGCTTGGCGCGCAACCAGTATTCCTCGATATCGATCCGGTGACTTACAACCTGAGCGTGGATCGGCTGCGGCACTTCCTTGAAGAGGATTGCGAACGCCGCGCCGGCGGCCTGTACAACCGCAAGACCGGCGGGCGGGTGCGCGCGTTGATGCCGGTGCACTTGTATGGCCTTGCGGCCGACATGGACCCGCTGCTGGCGCTCGCGCGCCAGTTCGATCTGTCGGTCATCGAGGATGCGGCACAGGCAATTGGCGCGGAGTACACGGGCAGGCGGCGGGTCGGCGGCATCGGTGCCATCGGTTGCCTGTCGTTCTTCCCGACCAAGAATCTCGGCGCGTTCGGCGATGCCGGCATGTGCGTGACGAATGACGATGCGCTCGCCGCGAAGCTCCGCATGCTGCGCGTGCATGGCATGGAGCCAAAGTATTACCACGCGCTGATCGGCGGCAATTTCCGCATCGACGAATTGCAGGCTGCCGTGTTACTGGTCAAATTCCGGCATCTGGAAGCCTGGCACGCGAGCCGGCAGCGGAACGCGGCATATTATGGCGCAGCGTTTCAGAAGGCCGGATTGACCGTTCGTATCGCCACACCGACCGTCCAGCCGGGCTACCGCCACATCTACAACCAGTATGTGATCCGCATCCCGGATCGCGACCGGGTCCGCGCCTACCTTGCGGAATGCGGCGTCGGAACCGAGGTTTATTACCCGGTGCCGCTGCATATGCAGCAGTGCTTCGCGTACCTCGGATACCGGTCGGGTGACTGTCCGGAATCGGTGCGCGCGGCGCAAGAGACACTGGCGCTGCCGATTTATCCGGAACTCAGCGAGGCGCAATTGCAGTACGTCGTCGAAATGATTTCCGCGTACTTCGGCAGGGGATGAGCGACATGGACCTGTCGAACTGCTTCAAAGCCTATGACGTCCGCGGGCGGGTGCCCGAGGAACTGAATCCGGAATCCGTTTACCGGATCGGCCGTGCCTACGCTGACTGGCTGCGGCCCCGCCGCGTCGCGGTCGGCCGCGACATCCGCCATTCAAGTGACGAACTCGCCCAGGCGCTGATGCGTGGCCTCAACGATGCCGGCGTCGATGTCATCGACATTGGCCTCTGCGGCACCGAGTGCGTGTACTTCGCGACCTTCTCGCTCGGGCTCGACGGTGGCGTGATGGTGACGGCCAGCCACAACCCGCCCGACTACAACGGCCTCAAGTTCGTGCGCGAACAGTCGCGGCCGATCAGCGGCGATTCCGGGCTGCAGGACATTCGCCGGCTGGCCGAGGCCGGGCAATTCGGCGCGACCGCGGTGCGCGGTACGATCAATACATTCGACATCAAGCCGTCGTGGCGCGATCACGTGCTGGGCTATGTGGATCTTGAGAAACTGAAGCCGCTGTCCATCGTCTGCAATGCGGGCAATGGCGGCGCCGGCATCGTGCTCGACATGCTCGAAGAAAGGCTGCCATTCCGCTTGACCAAGATTCATCACGTGGCCGACGGCAACTTCCCGAATGGCGTGCCGAATCCGATGATCGAGGAGAACCGCGAGAGCACCGCACGCTCGGTACGGCTGGCGCGTGCGGACCTGGGCATCGCCTGGGACGGCGACTACGATCGCTGTTTCTTTTTCGACGAAGAGGGTCGCTTCATCGATGGCTACTACATCGTCGGCCTGCTGGCGACGACTTTTCTCGAGCAGTATCCCGGCGCGCGCATCGTCCACGATCCGCGGCTCTACTGGAATACGCAGAGCGTGGTGCGCGCACACGGCGGCAAGCCGGTGCAGTGCCGGTCAGGACATGCATTCATGAAGCACGGCATGCGCGCGGCGGATGCAGTCTATGGCGGCGAGATCAGCGCACACCACTACTTCAGGGATTTCTCCTACTGCGACAGCGGCATGATCCCGTGGCTGGTGATGGCGCAACACCTGTCGAAGACCGGCAAGCCGCTGTCATCGCTGGTCAACGAACGCATCAAGCTGTTCCCGTCGAGTGGCGAAATCAATCGGCAGATCGGCGACGTGAAAGGCGCGATCGAGGCGGTCCGGCAGCGATTCATGCCGGGCTCGGTCAAGGTGGAAAACGTGGACGGCCTGTCGGTCGAGCATCCGCGCTGGCGCTTCAATCTGCGCGGATCCAATACCGAGCCTCTGCTGCGCCTCAATGTCGAGTCGCGCGGCGAACTCGGGCTGATGCAGGAGAAGACTGCCGAGATCCTCGAACTGCTCGATGCATACCGCTAAAAGGTTCACCTGAAGAAGGGACATCTCCCTTTCCAAGAGGGAC
>JANNTO010000394.1:0-4779 GCA_031403675.1 Gammaproteobacteria bacterium
CGATGACCGCGTTGCCGGCCGCGAGGGCTGCCGTCACCTGGCCTGCAAAAATCGCGAGCGGGAAATTCCACGGGCTGATGCAGGCGAACACGCCGCGTCCGCGCAGTCCGAGCCGGTTCGATTCGCCGGTCGGCCCGGGCAGCGCGAGCGGCCGGCCGAAGGATTCCTCCGCGCGCGCGGCGTAGTAGCGCAGGAAATCGACGGCCTCGCGCACTTCCGAAATCGAATCGGGCACGGTCTTGCCGGCTTCGGCGACGCAGATTGCGATGAATCGCGCGGCATCGAGTTCGAGCCGGTCTGCCGCCTGGCGCAACATGCCGGCGCGCGTTGCGGCCGGCGTGCGATCCCATTCGGGTTGCGCGGCGACCGCAAGCTCGACGGCGCGCGTCGCAAGTGCCGCATCCGCCTCCGCGACTTCGCCGATCACGCGATCGCGATCCGACGGCGAAGTGATGCTGCGGCGCGCTCCGCCCTCTTCCCGGCCGCCCACGATGGGCGCCGCGGTGAGCGGACCTGACAGCGCCGCGCGGCAGGCGGCTGCCAGTTTCCGCTGCTCGCCACCATCGGCCAGGTTGATGCCGGCGGAATTCGCGCGTTCGGTACCGAACAGGCTGCGCGGGGCCGGAATGCGCGGGTGCGGACCGGGCCCGACCTGTTTGACTTCGGCAACCGGATCACCGACCACTGCTTCGACCGGCAGCGATTCGTCCACAATGCGATTCACGAACGACGTGTTCGCGCCATTTTCCAGCAGCCGTCGCACCAGATAGGGCAGCAGATCCTCATGGGAACCGACCGGCGCATAAACCCGGCACGGCAGGCCGCGTCCCTTCGGGTCGGTCAATTCGGCATAGAGTTCTTCTCCCATGCCATGCAGGCGCTGGAATTCAAATTCGCGGCCGCGGGCGGAGGCGAGATGAATGATGCTGGCGGCCGTGTGCGCGTTGTGGGTCGCGAACTGCGGATAGATCCGCCGGCTGCCTTCCAGCAGGATCCGCGCGCAGGCGAGATAGGCGATGTCGGTGTTCGGCTTGCGCGTGTAGACCGGATAGCCGGGCAGGCCGCGCTCCTGCGCGCGCTTGATCTCGCTGTCCCAATACGCGCCCTTGACCAGGCGCACATTCAACACGCGGCCGGTCTGGTCCGCACGCCTGCCGAGATAGCGCAGCACGTCCGGCGCGCGTTTCGCATAGGCCTGGACCGCAAAGCCGAGTCCGTCCCAGCCGGCGAGTGCGGGCAGCTGCAACAGCCCATCGAGCAGCTGCAGCGACAGCTCGAGCCGCTCGGACTCCTCGGCATCGATCGTGAGTGCAATACCCGCCGCCTGCGCCTTGAGTGCCAGTGTTTCGATGCGAGCACCGAGTTCTTCAAGGGCCTGCCGCTGCCGGCCGAACTCGTAGCGCGGATGCAGCGCCGACAACTTGACCGAAATACTCGGCCAGCTCGCGGGTGCGCTGCCGGCCTGGACCGAGGCGCCGACCGCGGTGATCGCGGCACCATAGGCATCGAGATAGCGCATGGCATCCGGCTCGGTCAGCGCCGATTCGCCCAGCATGTCGTAGGTGTAGCGAGAACGCGCGGCGTCGCCGCCCGCTGCACGGTTGAGCGCCTCGGCAATGTCGCGGCCCATCACGAACTGATGACCCATGATGCGCATGGCCTGGCGGAATGCCGTGCGCACGACCGGCTCGCCAAGGCGTGCGACCAAACGACGCAGGAACGATGACGGATCGCGCAACTCCGCTTCGGGAACGCGCATCAGCCGGCCGGTCAGCATCAGTCCCCAGGTCGAGGCATTGACGAACAGCGAATCCGCCTCGCCGAGATAGTCCGACCACTGGCCGCTCGAGATCTTGTCGGCGATCAGACGATCAGCAGTGTCCGCATCAGGGATACGCAGCAGCGCCTCGGCAAGGCACATCAGCACGATGCCTTCCTGCGAGGCGAGATCGTATTGCTGCAGGAACGCCTCGATGCCGCCTTTGCCGGTGCGCCTCGCGCGTGCCGCGACGACGAGCTGGCTGGCATCGCGGCGGATTGCCGCGCGATCGGCGGCCGGCAGCCGCGCCAGATCGAGGATTTCCGTGACCAGTGCGGATTCGTCGGCCAGGTAACGGCCGTTAATCGCCAGACCAGCGGCGGATTCGAACTCGCGGTCGTCGCCGCGCAGGTACCGAAGTGATGCGCCGTCCTTCATCAGGGCAATTCTAGCCGCGGACCGGGCCACTGGCCCGGCGCATTGCAAGATAGTCGCCGAGGACACGGTCGTGGTCGAACACCAGCGGCGGTGCCGTGGCGGGATCGGTGACCAGTATGGCGCCTGCATCATCGCCGGCCACGGGTTGGCCTGCCGCAGCGGCGACGTAAATGATGCTGACGGTGTGTCCGCGGGGATCGCGCGCCGGATCCGAGTAGACACCGAGCAGGCGGCCCAGCCGGATATCGAGCCCGGTCTCTTCTTTCGCCTCGCGTACCGCGGCCTGCTCAACGGTTTCGCCGAGCTCGACGAAGCCGCCCGGAAATGCATGACCGCGAGGCGCATGGCGCCGCTCGATCAGCACGATCGGTCGGCCGGGCCGGTCTTCGAGTTCGATGACGGCGTCGACTGCAAGCAATGGGGTTTGTGGTCGCGGCATCAGGCGCGACCCGCGCCGCCTGGTCGGTCCGCGGACGCCGCGGCACGCAGGCCGTCAGCGGTGGACGCGCCCAGATACGCACGAATCAAGCGCCTGCCGAGATACAGCAACGGAATCAGGGCGACCGCCATGGACATTTTATAGAGGTAATTGACGGTCCCGACCGCGAGGAACAGCGGAATCGGCCAATGCTGCGGTCCGAGCACGAAGGCAATGTAGAGCACGATGAAGCTGTCGATCAGCTGCGAGATCGCCGTCGATCCGGTCGCTCGCAGCCACACGAGGCGCTCACCGGTTGCACGGCGGATGCGATGGAACACCGCGACATCGACCAGCTGGCCGACCAGGAATGCGGTGACCGACCCGCCGATCGTCCAGAGCCCCTGGCCAAAGATGCTCGCAAATGCCGCCTGCATGTCCGGAACACCGCGCTCGGCGCCGACCGAGACCCACCAGGCCGCCGGCACCAGCTCGATCGCGAGATACGCGAACAGGAACGCATAGACGATGAATCCGACCGCGAGCCAGGAAATCAGCCGCACGCCGCGCACGCCGAAATGCTCGTTGATGATGTCGGTCATGATGAACACGATCGGCCACAGCATCACGCCAGCCGTGAATGACAGCGAACCACTCTGGCCGAACAGGCGCCAGTCGAATGGCGCGAGGCCGAGCGTGTCTTCAAGCGCGAAAATCTTGACGCCGACGAACTCGGCGATCAGCGCATTGGTCACAAACAGGCCGGACAACAGGATGAAAAGCCGCGCAGGTCGCGACGCCATGATTGCGGCCGCTGACAGGGGCATCGAGTCACTCATGAGTCCGTCCTTCCGTGCAGCCTGCGGATCGCGCGACGGTCGCGCTTGTCGGGGCGATGGGGCGGCGCCACGATCAGCGCTCGATCGGTGCGCCTGCGGTCGCGCGCAATGCGGCGGCCGAGCTCGCTGTCGGGTGTCTCTGCATAACAGCCCTGCGCCTCTGCGGCCGGGCCGCGACGCGCCGGTAGCCGGCAAACCAGCACCGTCCACACCTCCTGGCCGAGCGTGATGTCCAGGCGGTCACCGACCGCCAGCTGGTGCGCGGGCTTGGCGCGCAGCTCATTGACATGCACTTTGCCCCCGGCCACGGCCAGGGCGGCGAGCGAGCGGCTGCGAAAGAAACGCGCAAACCAGAGCCAGCGATCGACCCGGTGTTTTTCATCCGCGGCATTCTTCCGTCGTGCAGGTCCGCTCACCAGTCCCTCCCCGGCCCGGGATTATACGAGGCGGCACGCGGGCGGCCGGTATAATCCGCAGCTGGCGAAATACCACGGGGATTGCATGGATCCGGCCTTGCTGCAACGGCTCGAGACGCAGATGGCGGAACTCGCGCGCGACGGATTGTTCAAGCGCGAGCGCGTCATCGCCTCGGGCCAGAACCCTGTGGTGCGCCTCGAGGATGGCCGCGAGGTTGTCAATCTGTGCGCCAACAATTATCTCGGCCTCGCCAATCACCCCACGCTGGTGCGTGCCGCGCACCAGGCGCTTGACCGCTATGGTTACGGCATGGCCTCGGTGCGCTTCATCTGTGGCACGCAAACGGTACACCGGGAGCTCGAGCGGCGCCTTTCCGCGTTCCTCGGCACCGACGAGACGATTCTCTATTCGTCCTGCTTCGACGCCAATGGCGGCCTGTTCGAAACGCTGACCGACGAGCAGGATGCGATCATCTCGGATGCGCTGAATCACGCCAGCATCATCGATGGCATCCGCCTGTCGAAGGCGAAGCGGCTGCGCTACGACAATGGCGACCTCGCGCAGCTCGAGCAACGGCTGCAGGAGGCGCGCGATGCGCGGACCCGCCTGGTCGTGACGGACGGCGTGTTCTCGATGGACGGGACGATCGCGCGGCTCTCCGGGATCTGCGATCTCGCCGATCGCTACCAGGCGACCCTGATCGTCGACGACTCGCATGCGACCGGCTTCATGGGTGCCGGCGGGCGCGGCACGCACGAGCATTGCGGAGTCATGGGGCGCGTCGATATCCTGACTGGCACGCTCGGCAAGGCGCTCGGCGGCGCGAGTGGTGGCTACGTGTCCGGACGCCTGCCGGTGATCAACTGGCTGCGCCAGCGCTCGCGGCCCTACCTCTTCTCGAACACGAT
>JANNTO010000395.1:0-2752 GCA_031403675.1 Gammaproteobacteria bacterium
CAGCAGCCGCGACACGGCCGCCGGATCGCGCAGGATACGAGGATGTTCGGCTGCTTCCAGCAGTAGTTTCAACGCAAGTTCCACATCGTCCTGGTAGCCGATGCGGACCGGCAGGCGCAGCCGCACGCGCGGATGGCCATAGCTCCAGTTGATCAGCGGGTTGGTGATCACGTTCTGGTTCGGAACCAGCGTCGCGACGCCGTCGCGATCGCGGATCACGATATGCCGGCCGCGCAGTTCCTCAACCCAGCCGAAGCCGGTGGTGCTGGTGCCGGTGGTGCCGGTGAAACTGATCACGTCGCCCGGCTTGATCGAGCGATCGATCAACAGGACGAAACCACTGACAAAATTTGCGGCGATGGCCTGCAGGCCGAATCCCAGACCCAGGCCGATCGCGCCGGAGAATACCGTCAGCGCCGTCAGGTCCACACCGGAGGCCTGCAACCCCAACAGTACGCCGAGTGCGATCAGGAATGCATAGGCGAACTTGCCGATGCCGATGCGCGTCGACGGCGCGAGTTCCTGGATCGTGCTGATGCGCCGGTCGATCCAGCGCGCGATCCAGACGCTGACCACGACGAATGCCGTCACCGTGGCAAATGCCTTCAGCACCGACCAGATCGTGATGCGCGACGCGCCCTTTGAGAGCCCGATCGAGTCGAGCCCCGAGACGATCGCATCCCACCAGCCAAGCAGCTGGATCGCGATCAGCGCCCAGATGATCAACGTGATGCGCAGTTCCCAGGCCTTGATGCGCGTGCCGCGGCCGAGCGACAGGCGCAGCAGGAATGCGAGCAGGCGGATCAGCGCCAGCAATGCCAGCAGGGTCCACACCGTTTCGAGCCAATCGGTCGGTGCGGCGCGGGCGGACAGCCACATGCGTGCGCTGCCAACGATCACGAGGCCGACCAGATAGGGCGCTATGACCGCGATCGCATCGGTGACGATGCCGAGCGTACTGCCGCCATTCTCCGGCCGGTTGACGTACCAGCGCCTGCCCAGGATGACGCCTGCGGCGACGACGAGCACCGTCACGGCGATCGCGACCAGCTGCGCGGTGCCGGCGGTAGCGTGCCATTGCGTGAACAGTGCGGCGGGTTCGTCGATCATGCGTTGAGGTCCGGGATGAGCTCACTTTCGAGTCGCATGATCTGGTCCTTCAGCAGCAACTTGCGCTTCTTGAGTCGCCGCAATTGCAGTTCATCAACATAAATATCCAGCGACAAGCGGCAGATCACATCGTCCAGATCGCGATGTTCGATGCGCAACTCGCGCAACCGCTGCATGCGCGCGAACAACTGGGTGTTGACCTTGTCTTCGTCGGTCATTCTGGCAGGAAGCCGGACCAGACCGGCCGGATCGATGCGGGAAGCTTAGCCAATCGACCTGGAGGATTCCACGGTACTGACGGATCGTGGAAGTCCGAACCGACCGAGCCCTCGAGTCCAGAGCGCACGGCGAGCGATATGGCCTGCTCGCGATCGCGGACGCCGCCACCGCCGGTAATGACCTCGACACCCCGGCCACCCGCGGCGGCGAATTCCGCGCACAGCTCGCGTCGTGCGCCGGCCGAGAGCGGGTAGCGCATCGGGTGAGCGATCACGGCCTTGCCGCCGGCGGCCGTGATCCAGCCGGTCGCTTCGGCAAGCTCCGGCCAGGCGCAGGCGACATGGCCGGGGCGGCCGCGCCCGAGCCAGCGGTCAAATGCGCACTGGACGTCGCCCACGACGCCCAGTGCGACCAATGCGCGAGCGAAATGGGTCCGCGTCGGCACGCTCCCGGATGCGCGGATGCCGGCAAGCGCCTCGCGACCGGGTGCGCCTGCGGCCTGCAAGCGCTGGGCGATGCTTTCAGCGCGCGATTCCCGCAGGGTCAGCTGCGCGGCGAGCCCGCGCACCAGCGCTGGTGCCAGCGGGTCGATCGCGAGGCCCAGTACATGCAGGGCCCGGCCACGCCAGGTGACCGACAGCTCGACGCCCGCGACGAAGCCGATACCGTGGGTGCGCGCAGCCTCGGTCGCCGCTTCAATGCCTGCAACCGTGTCGTGATCGGTCAACGCCATCAGCCGCACGCCGTGACCCGCCACGTGTGCGACCAGCGCAGCCGGGTCCAGTACGCCGTCCGACGCGTTGGAGTGCAGGTGCAGATCGACGATCGAAAGGGGATTCATGTGGCCCGCGGTCCCAGACCGACAGTGTCTACCGAATCGCCGGTCAGCACGACGAAACCACGCTGCCGGTTGAATCCGTCCGCCGAATAGTCGAAGAAATAGGTGCGCTGCCAGGCAAGCGGTGCGTCGCCGGTGCGCACCAGGCGCAACCGGTGGATCGACACCGTGCCATCCAGCATCTGGACATTGGCGCTGGTGCAGGTTTCCATCACCACGCGATTGGCGAGCTCGCGCGCCGCGAGGCTCGAATGCCAGAAGCCCACCACGAGTGCGAGCAGGGTGACCGCGAGCAGGAGTCCCCAGGTCATCGCAACATCGCGAGCCAGTCAGTGTCCTGGTCCGCGAATCCCACGAAATACGGATTGAGCACTGCTTCGCGCGCGTTGTAGGAGAGCGGCTCGCCATCCAGTTTCAATACCTGGCCGCCGGCCTGCTCGAGTACGCACTGACCGGCCGCAGTGTCCCATTCAGAAGTAGGCCCGAGCCGTGGATAGACGTCCGCCTGACCTTCCGCGACCAGGCAGAGTTTCAGTGAACTGCCGACTTCGACGAATTCACGTGGCCCAACTCGTTCCAGGAAGG
>JANNTO010000396.1:0-9216 GCA_031403675.1 Gammaproteobacteria bacterium
TGATACTGGCCGGACGGGCCGAGGTGAAATCATAGCCGACCTCGCCGAACAGGTCGCCACTTGCGGCAACCGGAGCGCCGCTGCGCGAAATCCGGGCGATGATCTTGAGCGGACCGCCGCTTGCGAGGGCCATGCCGGGCAGCATTGCGTCGGCATCAGACAACGTCGTGTTGACGGGCCAGGATCCGATGGCGCGACGCACGGCCGCAAGCGGGGGGCCACCTTCGCCGCGCCGCGCGATCACGAACAACGTCGCATTCGCGGGCATCTGCGATTTCAGTGCCGGCGCAATATCGATCGAGATCGCGATTGCTCCGGATCCCTCGGCCTTCTCGCTCGGGCCGGCGCCGGCCGGCGCCTTGCCCTGGGTCGTCTCGATCTCTGCCAGACGTTCCGCGACGACCTGGCGCAGATCCGGCGGCAGCTCGTGATTCTGGAGTTCGACCCAGCGTTGCTGTGCGAGTGCCAGATCGCCGCGGCGATAGGCTGTGATGCCGCTGTACCAGAGCGCTCGCGCATTGTCCGGATTCATGCTCAGCGCCTGCTCGAACAATTCCGCCGCCTGACCGTCAATCTCGCGCTCGTCGTTCAGCACGAGCGATTCCGCATATCCGACGAGTGCATCGGGGTCCTGGCCTTTGCTCAGCGTCATGGCCGTGCCGAATGCTTCGCGCGCCACGACGAAATTGCCGAGCACAGTCGCCGACCGGCCGAGCAGCTTCCACCCCTCGAGGTCATCAGGTTGCTTCGACAGGCGATCCTGGAGCTGCGTGATCATCTGTTCCAGGTCGGGCGCAGAAGCCGTCGCGGCGTGGTCCGAAGGATTCCAGGACCAGGTGCTCGCCCAGAAATAGATGGCAAACGCTGCGAGCGGTAGTAGCGCAGCGACGGCGGTTGCCGCGATACCGGCCCGTGGCGAAGCCTGCGGGTCTCGAGCGACCGGCCGCAGCAACGGCCAAACGAGCAAAGCGACGGACACCGCCGCGAGCAGCGCACAAATGACGATGAAGAGTGTCACTTCTGTTCCGGTTCTTCGTCGAGTGACGCGGGATTCGCGCGCGCCGCGCGCGCGCGGCGCACGATGACCATGACCGCGATCCCAATGCCGCCCAGCAGCAGCAGCACGGGTGCCGACCACAGCAGCCACGTGCGTGGCCTAACCGGCGGGCGATACAGGACGAAGTCACCATAGCGCTCGGTCATGAAGGTGCGGATCTGGTCGTCGCTCTGCCCGCTCACCATCAATTCGCGCACCTCGCGCCGCAGGTCGTTCGCCAGTGTCGCGTTGGAATCCGCAATGCTCTGGTTCTGGCAAACCAGACAGCGCAGGTCCTTGATCAGGTGCTCATAGCGCTCCTGCAGGGCCGGGTCCTCGAATTGGCGGCCGGAATCAACCGCGAGCGCCTGTGCAGCCAGCAACATCCCGGCGATCAGGATTGCGAAGCGCATCAGCCCTCCCCGGCCGGCGCCAGCAGCGGAACGAAGTCACGCTCCCAGACCGCCATCGTCAGCGGACCGATGTGTTTCCGCAAAACCAGCCCGTCGGCGCCGACCAGAAACGTTTCCGGTGCGCCATACACGCCCCAGTCGATCGCCGTGCTGCCGTCGGGATCGAAGGCAACCGAGACGTAGGGATTGCCGAGCTGGTCGAGCCAGCCGAGCGCGAGCGCACGATCGTCGCGCCAGTTCAAGCCCATCAAGGGCACACGATTCTCGCTCGCGATGGCCAACAGCGTCTCGTGCTCCTCGCGACACCCGGCACACCAGGTCGCCCAGACATTCAGCAGCCAGGGTTTGCCGGGAAAATCAGCCGAACCGACCTGCCGCGCCGGATCGCCGAGCGATTCGATGGAGAATGCCGGGGCCGGCTTGCCGATCAACGGCGACTGGATCTCACCCGGATTCAGTCGCAGGCCGACGATGAAGAATCCGACCAGTGCCGCAAACACGAGCGCGGGCACCACGAAGCGCAGCGGTATCTTCATTGAGTTCCCGCGGCGGCGGCCGCTGCGGTCACTGCATCGCGCGCCACTACGCTGCGCCGATAGCGGCGATCGAGTGCCGCGATGCCGCCGCCGAGCGCGATCAGCAGCGCCCCCAGCCAGATGTAGCGGATCAACGGCTTGTACTGCAGGCGCAGGCTCCAGCGGCCCTGGCCGAGATCGTCGCCGAGCGCGGCAAACAGGTCGCGCCCGGCGCCGACTTCGATGCCGGCTTCGGTCATCGCGTTGCCGCCAGAGTTGTACAGGCGCTTCTGCGGATGCAGCGTCGTGACTGGCTCACCATTGCGCGAAACGACGACCTCGCCCTCGACCGCGAGGTAGTTCGGCCCCTGCACGTCCTTGAGCGCCGTCAGCCGGAAGTCGTAGCCCCCGACGGTTGCAGCGTCACCGACCGCGAGCGCGACGTCCTGCTCGATCTTGAAGGATTGCACGCCGGTGATGCCGAGGGTCGAAAGCCCGATGCCGAAATGCGCGATCACCATGCCGAGCACGGCGCCCGGAATCGGAAGCCGCGTGCGCAGGCGAACGACCACGATCGCCAACGAAGAACCCATGACCCACAAGGCCAGTGCAAACCCGATCGTCGTCAGCGGTCGGATCTCGCCGTAGACGGCAGCGCCCGCGATGAGCGCGATGACAATGGCGGCTGCGGCAATCGAGAGCAGGCGCGTTCGCGCGCTGCCGAGCAATCCGCGCTTCCAGGCCGCGTGCATGCCGACGCCAAGCAGGGTCAGCAATGGCAGCATCGGCACCAGGAATACCAGTTCGAAATACGGCGGGCCGACCGAAACCTTGCCGAGCTCCAGCGCGTCCATGAACAACGGATACAGAGTACCGAGCAGGATCAGGCCCAGCGCAGCGACCAGGAACGCATTGTTGAACAGCAGAAAGCTTTCGCGCGATGTGATCTCAAATCCCGCGGCGGATTTCAGGCGCGGTGCGCGCCAGGCGTATAGCAGCAAAGCGCCGCCGATCACCGCGACCAGGAAGCCGAGGATGAAGATGCCACGGGCGGGATCGGTCGCGAATGCATGCACCGAAATCAGCACGCCGGAGCGCACCAGGAAAGTGCCGAGCAGAGACAAAGAAAAAGCCGTGACCGCGAGCAACAGCGTCCAGCTCTTGAATAACCCGCGCTTCTCGGTCACGGCGAGCGAGTGAATCAGTGCTGTACCGGCGAGCCAGGGCATGAACGAGGCATTTTCCACGGGATCCCAGAACCACCAGCCGCCCCAGCCGAGTTCGTAGTAGGCCCACCAGCTGCCGAGCGCGATACCGACGGTCAGGAACATCCATGCGGCAAGCGTCCAGGGCCGGGTCCAGCGCGCCCAGGCGGCATCGAGACGGCCTTCCAGGAGCGTCGCGCAGGCGAACGCAAAGGCGACGGCAAACCCGACATAGCCCAGATACAGGATGGGCGGATGTATCGCGAGCGCGAAATCCTGCAATAGCGGATTCAGGTCCTGGCCTTCGGACGCCGCCGGCACCAGGCGCTCGAATGGATTGGAGGTCATCAGCATGAAGAGCTGGAAGCCGATGCTGATCAACCCGAGGATACCGATGACCCGGCTGCGAAACGGCGCATCGAGACTGGTGCTGAAGGCGGTAACGGCCAACGACCAGCCGGCCAGGCACAGTGACCACAGCAGCAATGATCCCTCGTGGGCGCCCCAGACCGCGGCGACACGAAACAAAAGCGGCAACTGCGAATTCGAGTTCGTCGCCACGTAGAGAACCGAGAAGTCGCGTTGCACGAAAGCATAGGTCAGCGCGCCGAAGGCGACGGTCACAAACACGAACTGGCCGACCACCGCCGAGCGGCCCGCCGCCATCCAGCCGGTGTGGCCACGCGCGGCGCCGCCAAGGCTGAACACCGCCTGGGAGATGGCAAGCAGCAGCGAGAGGACCAGCGCGAAATGGCCGATCTCGGGAATCATTGCGGCGACTCGGCCGGCGGCTGCGGGTGCAGCGACTCGGCCACTTCGGGCGGCATGTAGTTTTCGTCGTGCTTTGCCAGCACCTCGTCGGCGACGAATTCTCCGGCATCCGTCAGCCGGCCATGGGCGATCACGCCCTGCCCTTCCCGGAACAGGTCCGGCAGCAGGCCCTCGTAATTGACCGGGACCGATTCCTTGTAGTCCGTGACGACGAAGCGCACCTTCAGTGTGCCTTCGGTCCGCTGCAGGCTGCCCTGCGTCACCATGCCGCCGATCCTGAAGGTCCGGCCACTCGGCGCTTCGCCGGCCATGACCTGCGTCGGGTTATAGAAATAGAGCAGGTTGTCCTGGAAGGCGAGCGTTGCGAGCGCCGTCGCAGCAGCCACACCACCGACGATTGCGATGACGGCCAAAAGACGCTTGCGCCGCGGTGTCATGACTGCCCCCTGCCGGTTTCAAGCCGGCGCAGCGCCTGCCTGCGCGCTTCGGCGTGCAGCCGCCGCGCGGCAATGACATTCCCGATGAGCACGGCACAGGTGAGGATGATGCAGGGCCAGACGAAAGCCCCGTACTTGCCCATCGCAAGAAATTCCATCAGGTTCATACGGCGAGCTCCGTTCGCAACCAGGATGCATCGCGTTCGCGCCGCAGGATCTCCGCGCGCAGTCGCGTCATCAGCACCGCGCCATAATAAAGGGTAAACCCGACCATCATCACCAGAAGTGGCCAGAGCATGTCGCCGGTGATCGACGGCTTGCCGAGCTTGGTGATCGTCGCGCCCTGATGCAGCGTATTCCACCAGTATACGGAGTAATGAATGATCGGCAGATTGACGACGCCGACGATTGCGAGCACTGCGGCGGCGCGATCCGCGCGATCCCGGTCCTCGATCGAGGCTCGTAGCGCGATCAGGCCGGCATACAGGAACAGCTGTATCAGCTCCGAGGTCAGCCGGGCGTCCCAGACCCACCAGGTGCCCCACATCGGTTTGCCCCAGATCGAACCGGTCGCCAGCGCGAGAAGAGTGAACCACGCCCCGACCGACGCCGAGGCGGCAGCCACCCCGTGTGCGAGCTTGATGCGCCAGATCAACCCGATTGCCGCCGCCACGGCCATAGTCCCGTAGATGAACATCGACATCCACGCGCTCGGCGCGTGCACGTAGAGAATCCGGAACGCGTCACCCTGCTGGTAGTCCGCCGGGGCCAGCACCAGCCCACCGTAGAGTCCTGTGACGATCAGCAGGAACGCCGGCCAGCCGAACCACGGCGTAAGCTGGCCCGCAAGCCGATAAGCGTGCGGCGGCGAAGCAAACTTGTGCAGCCAGATCCAATTCATCGCCTCACTCCGCGCTGATCCGAAGCGCCGCCGCAACAGCAACCGGCGCAAGCGTCAAGGCCAGAACCAACATCGCGGCCAGCAGCAGCAAGGGCCCGCGAGCCACATCACCGTAAATCGCCATGTCGATCGCGCGCGCCCCAAAAATCAGTGCCGGCATCGCCAGTGGCAGGACCAACAGCGATATCAACATGCTGCCACGCCGCAGACCAAGCGTTAGTGCCGCGCCGATGGCGCCGAGTGCGCTCAGTATGCCGGTGCCGAGGGCAAGTGACAGCATCACCGTGCACAGCGCTTCCATTGGCACGCCAAGCCCAATCGCGAGCAACGGCGAGACCAGTACCAGTGGCAATCCGCAGATGGTCCAGTGAGCGACGCCTTTCGCGATCGCGAGCAGTGCCAGCGGTTGTCCGGAGAGCAGGATCTGCTCGAGCGTGCCGTCCGCGTGATCGGCGCGGAACAGGAACTCGAGGCCGAGCAATGCGGCCAGCAAGGCCGCAACCCACAGCACGCCACCGGCGAGCTGGCGCAACTCCCCGAGCTCCGGACTGAGTGCGAGCGGGAAAAGGGTCGTGACCATCGCGAAAAAGACGACCGGTTGGGCCACCTGATCCCAATGGCGGAACGCGAGCAACAGGTCACGCCGGTACATCAGCCAGATCGCATCTGCGGTGCCGGTGCGATCCATCAGCCGATTTCCAGGCGTCGCGCCGCATGGCGCGGGATCGCCGGCGTCTGATGTGCCGCGATCAATACCGCGCCGCCCGCGTCCAGGTGTTCCGCTATGACCTCCGACAGGCGCTCCACGCCGGCGTGGTCGAGATTGGTGAATGGCTCGTCGAGGATCCACAGCGGCACCCCGGTCAGCATCACGCGCGCCATCGCAAGCCGGCGGCGCTGGCCGGCGGAAAGGGAGCGCGCGGGTTGATCGCGCGATTCCGTCAAGGCGACGCACGCGAGCGCCGCGTCGATGGCGGGGGCGTCGAGCCTGCGGCGCAGGCCCACCTCGAATGCGAGATTTTCCCGTGCCGTGAATTCCGGCTTCAGACCGTCGCTGTGGCCGAGATAGCTGAGCGCGGCGGAGTATGCCTCGCGATCGGCACTGATCGGACGGCCGTTCCAGTGCACGCTGCCCTGCTCCGGCGTCAGGAGTCCCGCGAGCACGCGCAACAAGGTGGTCTTGCCCGAACCATTAGGACCGGCGACGTGGATGCAATCGCCGGCTGCAGCATCGACGGAAAGTCCGCGCAACACCGGGCGTTCGCCGCGCCACACATGCAGGTCGCGCGCGGAAAGTCCTGCAAAATTATAAGCTTGCAATCGGTTGCTCGCCGGCCTCTCAGGTCGCGCGGACTATACCAGACTGGTGTGGTTGGCCGCCCGCGGACCGGTCGCAGGAAAGAGTCATGGTCCGGAGCCCGGATTCAATTCTGCCGCTTGACGACGACAACCTGGTACAGCGCGCCGAACCGGGTGTTCTTGCGCCATTCGAAATCCTGCGGCCGCTCGGCGAAATCGATGATCGAGCGCGATACCAGGCTCTTGGCGAATGGTTCGAGCCAGCGGAACACGGCGGCCATCACCGGCCTGAGCGGATGCCAGCGAAGCGGCCGATGGTAGTCCACGAACACGACCTTGCCGCCCGGTCTGACCGCAGCCAGGAGCGCATTGACGATGCGACGCTTCTGCAGGTCCGGGACTTCGTGCAGCAGGAAGAAACAACAGACCCCGTCGTATCCGGTCGCGCCCGGAATCGAGGCATCGGCGACACGCACCTGCACGTTGTCGCGCCCGGCGAGTTTCCGGCGGCAGTGCGCGACCTGCAGCGGTGCGACGTCGATGACGTCGAGGAAGCCCTCGCCGCCAATTTGGGTGGCCAGGCAGCTGGAAAGATTGCCGTACGCGCTCGCCGCTTGCAGGACACGATCGCCACGCGCGAATTCGGCACAGGCCGCGCGCACCAGTGCGTGGTAATTGCCCCACAGGATTCCGTTGACCACCAGGTGCCGGTCAAGAAGCCGGAGGCTGTGCGGACGCAGATAAGCCCACGAATAGGTGCGGACCAGGTAGTCAGGCAATGCAGTGCCCGCGTCCAGCTCGACTGCCGGATTCTCAGCCAGGGCCGCGAGCGGCGGTTTCGCAATGCATTGCTGGTCCACAGGTCTCCATCTGACTGCAACCATTGTGCAGACTGGTTTGATGCTAAGCGGCTGCCATGACCCGCGCGTGGATCAGGATCAATTCCGGATCGGCGGTTCAGTCAATTGACAGGCAATTACCGAATCTTGCGAGCTTTTCCGGATCCCGAAGCGTGACCTCGCGCCGGTCCACCGTGATGAGTCCTTCCTTCTCGAAACGGGAGAACACCCGGCTGACCGTCTCGGTGGCCAGACGGAGGTAGTTCGCGAGGTCGCGGCGCGACATTGAGAGCGTCAGGTGGGTTTCCGAAAATCCGCGCACCTTCATGCGCGTTGCGAGCGACGTCAGGAAACCCGCAATGCGTTCCTCGGCAGTGAAATCGCCTGCCAGGGAGTGGCTGAGCGCCAGCTCTTTCGATAGCAAGCGCAGCATCGAGTGCTGCAGCCCGGGCAGCTGCTGGCTGAGATTCGTGATCTGCGCGTATGGCAACTCGCAGACCGATGCAGTGTTGAGTGCCACGGCGCTGCATTGATGTTTCTGCGGCCAAATGGCGTCCAGCCCGATCAGTTCCCCCGGGAGATGGAAGCCCAACACCTGCTCGCGCCCGCTCTGCTCTACCAGGTAGGTCTTGAAGAATCCTCCGCGCACGGCATAGAGGGCCCGGAACGGCTCGCCGATGCGGAACAGATGCTCGCCCTCCCCGATCGGGCCGCGCGGCACGATCAGTTCTTCGAGACGCCGCATGTCGTCGCGCGGCATCCCCATCGGCAGGCACAATTCCGACAGCGTGCAAGTGCCACAGGTGCGGCGCAGCTGGTAGAGGTTGAGCTGGGATCGTGTCGCGGTGCCGCTCAAGTCGAACCTCTGGCGCGCGGAAAGTTCATTGTACTGCGCGGGCCGGATTGCGCTGCAATCAATCAGATAATGCGGGAGAATCGCGGAGCGCGGCCGATAAACTCGCGGCCCTGATAGGCGTCGAATTGCATCGCGATCGCCCGCACCAGCAGGCGGCCGAGCGGCGTTACGCGTAACTCCGAGTGCCCGATTTCGATGAGGCCGTCATTTGCGAGCGGCGCCAGCCGAGCCAGTTCGGCGGCGAAATGCGACCTGAAATCGAGCTCGAAACGCTCGCCAAATTCGCGCACGTCGAGGCCGCCGCGGCACATCAGCTCGCGAATGATGGCGCCGTGGATGCGGTCGTCGCGCGTGATCGAATGTCCGCGCCAGATCGGCAGGTGCCCGGCATCGAGAGCCGCGCTCCAGTCTTCCAGCATGCGGTGATTCTGGTAATAGAGGTCGCCCACCTGGCCGATCGCGCTCATGCCCAGGCCGACAAGATCGAGTCCGGCACGTGTCGAGTAACCCTGGAAGTTGCGCTGCAGGCTTCCATCCCCGAGCGCGACCGCAAGCTCGTCGTCCGGAAGCGCGAAATGATCCATGCCGATAAAGACGTATCCGGCCGCGGTGAGTCTTTCGATCGTGATGCCGAGCAACGCCAGCTTGATCTCAGGCGGGCACAGGTCGGCTGCCTTGATCTGCTTTTGCGCCTTGAAGGTCTCCGGAAGATGCGCGTAACTGTAGGCCGCGATGCGATTGGGGCGCGCTGCGATCACCTGGTCCAGCGTGCGCGCAAAGCCCTCTTCAGTCTGCCTGGGCAGTCCATAGATCAGGTCGACGGCGACCGACCGGAAACCCTTGCGTCGCGCCGCGGAGATCACTTCAAGGACGTCTTCCCTGGGCTGGATGCGATTGATCGCCTTCTGCACGTCGGGATCGAAGTCCTGCACGCCGATGCTCAC
>JANNTO010000397.1:0-12684 GCA_031403675.1 Gammaproteobacteria bacterium
ATCCGCGCGCACCAGGTCCAATTCCACGTCGTCCAGCAGATTGGCGAGGAACGGCCAGCTGGCCCAGGCCTTGGCCAGATTTGCGGCTCCGTGTTCGCGCGCCGCGGCATCGAGTCCGGTACCGATCCCGTACCATCCCGGCAGCGCGTGCCGGCTCTGCAGCCACGCATAAACCCACGGGACCGTACGTAGCGCCGCGATGCCGGTGCCCTCGCGGTGCGCGATGCGACCACCGATCTGCATGCGCTCGATCACATCGATCGGCGTCACCTCACGGAAATACTGGTGGAAATCAGCTCGGTCATAGACCAGCGCGCGATACTGCGTGCGACTGGCTGCCGCGATCGAGGCCATCAGCGCCTGCAATCGCTCGGCGCCGCCATGCGCCTGCGGTGCCTCGAAGCGGTCAAGCAGCACGGCGAATACGGCTTTCTCGAAGGTACGCAATGCGATCCGTCGCAGTCCGTAGCTGTTGCTGATGCCCTCGCCCTGTTCTGTGGCGCGCAAACGGCCGCGTGTCGCGCCCGCAGGTGCGCTCTCGACCAGCCGGTCGAGCGGTCCACCACCACGGCTCGCAGTACCGCCACGGCCATAGAACAGCGTGAGGTCGACACCAGCGGCACTGGCTGTCTTGACCAGTGCGGCCTGCGCCTCATAGACGGCGTGCCGGGATGCCGCGATGCCGATCGCCTTGTTGCTCTCGGAAAAACCGATCAGCACCGTCTGGCGCCCGCCGCGCGCGGCCAGGTGTTTCCGATAGCCGGGTTCCGCGAGCAGGGTATCGAGCACTGATCCTGCGCCTTCAAGCGCACTCACGGTCTCGAGCAGTGGCACGACGTCGAGCGGCACTTCGCCGCTGGCGCGATCCGTGATGTTGGCCCAGCGTGCCAACAACAACGCGGACAGGACGTCATCGGCCGATTCTGTGCCGCTGATGACATAGTCGCCGATCGCGCGCTCGCCGTACTTGAAGCGAACCTGCATCATCGCTTCGAATACCGCGAGCGTGCGACGGCCGACGGCGTCGAAACTTCCCGCCGGCCCACGATCACGGGTGATCGATTCGCACATCACGGCACTGCGGGCTGCCGGGGTCTGCCCATTCCAGTCCTCGCGACCGAGTCCCTGACGTACGACGTCGCGGTGCACCGAAGCATGCTGGCGTACGTCCAGCGTTGCGAGGTGGAATCCGAACGTGCGCGCACGGCACAGCAGGCGTTCGACCGGGAACAAGCCGGCGTGCCGGCCATGATTGGCGCGCAGACTCGCGGCCACCAACTCGATGTCGCGGATGAATTGTTCCGCGGATTCATAGTGATTTGGCTGGCTCTCATAGGTCTTGCGCAATCTTTCCGTCACCTGCGCCAGGAAGATCCGGTATGGCATCCGGTCGTGGCGCGTCGATGCGGCCGCGCGGGCTTTCGGCAACAGGATGTCGTATTCCGCGATCCGTGCTTCCAGTTCGCGGCTGACACCCACGCGGCCCGCACTCTGCGAGAGCTTGCCGGCGAGCGCACGGCAATCCTCGAAATAGGCGGAAAGGACCCGCTGCTGCTGGCGATGCAGGGTTTCACGGATGGCCTTGGCATGAACCTCGGTGTTGCCATCCATGTCGCCGCCGACCCAGGTTCCGAAGCGCAGCATCAGGGGAATGCGTTCAGGCTGGGGCGGCAGTCCGAATACCGTTTCCATCCACAGCGCAATCTCTTCATAGAGCGCCGGAACCACGCGATAGACGACTTCGGCCAGGTAGAACAGCACGTGTTCGCGCTCATCCGCGACCGTCAGTCGATCGCGCGGATGCGCCTCGGTCTGCCAGCTCGACGTGACTTCCATGCGGATCCGCTCCCATACCGAGCGCCGTTCGGCTGGAGTCAGGGTCGGATCGAGACGCTCGATCATCAGATCGGCGATCTGCTGCTGCTTGCGCAGCATCGTGCGACGCGTCGACTCGGTCGGATGGGCCGTGAATACCGGATAAATGGTCACCTCGGCCAGCAGCTCCAGCACTTTCGGCGCGTCGAGGCCCGCGGCCTTGAGGCGATACATGCAATCGCCGATGCCGCCCGGCTGCGGTCGGTCATTACGGACCATGTACTCGCGCCGGCGGCGCACGCGGTGCACCCGTTCGGCCAGATTTACCACCTCGAACCATTTACCGAATGCGCGGATCAGGTCGCAGGCCTGCGGTGCCGCGCGATTCGAGGCGCGGGCAACCAGTTCCAGCGCGCGCTTGGTATCGCCGTCGCGACGGCCGATCGCCGCGATGCGATCGCCCTCGACCAGACTGAAGAGTTCCTCGCCGCCCTGGTCGCGCAGCACCTCGCCGACCAGTCCGCCGAGTGCGTGCACATCCTCGCGCAGCGCGGTTTCCTTGACCGGAAACTGGAGATTCTGCCGGTGAATCACGCTGGGCGCCGTGGCCGGGTGGCGGTTGATCGCCTAATGATGATGCCCGCCAGGACCGTGCGGATGGCCGTGGGAGATTTCCTCATGCGTCGCCTTGCGTACCTCGGCGACTTCGACTGAAAAATTCAGGATGCGCCCCGCGAGCGGGTGGTTGGCGTCGATGGTGACGAAATCGCGCTCGACACGCACGACCGTCACCAGCCGCGCTCCCTGCGGGCCGCTGGCGCGCACCTGCATGCCCGGGGTCAGCTCGGAGTTTTCGCCGAACTTGCTGCGCGGAATGATCTGCACCAGCCCGTGGTCACGCGGCCCATAGCCTTGTTCAGGCTGGACCGTGACGTCGAGCTTGTCGCCGCTCGTTTTGCCAGCCAGCGCCTGCTCCAGGCCCGGAATGATGTTGCCCTTGCCATGCAGATAAGTGAGCGGGCCGCGGCCGCTCGTGGAGTCGATAACGGTTCCCTGCTCGTCATGCAAGGTGTAGTGCAGCAATACGACGCGGTTCTTTTCAATGTGCACGGCAGGCTCCTGCGACTGGCAGGAGCCGAATGGTAGCCGTTTGGAGGCGGGCGCGGTACCGGTGATGCGTCCGGTTTAGACTGCAACCGTGATTCCGGCAATTCATCACTTGATCCACGCCGTCCTGCTCGCCCCTTGCGCTGCGGTGGGTCCGGCATTGGCCGCCGCTGCGCCTGAACTTGAGGTCGTGACTGTGGTCGGCAAGGTTTCGCAACCATTGCAGGAGGCGGCAGCTGCCGTATCCGTGATCACGGCGGATGACATCAAAGCCGCTGTTGCATTCGATCTCCGGGACGTGCTGCGCCACGAACCCGGCGTTTCCGTGGCCCGCGATCCGAATCGTTTCGGTGGCGGCAGTCCGACGGTGCGCGGACTCGGCGGCAATCGTGTGCTGGTGGAGACGGACGGAGTTCCCGCTGCCAGGACTTTCGCGATCGGCAATTTCTCCAATACCGGCCGGCAGTTTGCCGACCTCGCGGTCGTCGATCGAATCGAATTGCTGCGTGGCCCGGGCTCCGCCCTGTATGGCAGCGATGCAATCGCCGGCGTGATCGCCATCACGACGGTCGACCCATCCGACCTGCTGGACCAGGACCGCGATCTGGCGTTGCGGGCGCGTGCCGGCTACGCGACTGACGATCACTCCGTGCTTGCCGGATTCACGGGAGCGGCGCGCACCGGTTCTCTTGAATCGCTGTTCGCCTATGCCCGCCGGGAGGGCGGCGAGGTCGAGCATGCCGGCGGATCGCCACCGGCCAACCCACGCGACTTCGAGTCCGACGCACTGCTCGCCCGCACCGTGTATCGCGGCTTCGGCGCACCGCTGCGCCTGACGGCATCGTGGGACGGCCAGCACAATCGCACCGACGTCAATTCACTGGAATTGTCCGGCGGCCGCTTCGCCAACACGATCTTCATGCAGGGCAATGACAGCGCCGAAAACCTGCGCCTGGTGCTCGACCAGTCATTCGACTTTCTTGGCCAGGCTGGCCAGGGCCAGTGGCGCGCCTACTGGAACGAAACAACGATCCGGCAAGTGACGCAGGAGGAACGCCGCGCAGCGGCGCCCGCGACGCCGCCGCTCGAAATAGCGCGCGAGTTCCACTACCGGGAACAGCTGACCGGCGTGGAACTCGTGCTGGCACGCGAAATTGAATCCGGCAGCGGACCACATCGTCTGGTCGGCGGTCTCGAAGTCTCTGAATCGCGTGTGATCGAGCGTCGCGACGGACTGCAGACCAACCTGACGACGGGAGCATCAACTGCCACGATTCTCGGCGAGTCGCTGCCGGTGCGCGATTTCCCGATTTCGGAGATTCGCGAGGCAGGAATCTACTTTCAGGATGAATGGCGGCCCGCTGACGGGCGCTGGTCGGTGATCCCGGCGCTGCGCGCCGACTGGTACCGGCTGAATCCGGTTGTCGATGCGATGTACGCAGCCGACAACCCGAGTGCGCCGCCGGTCGAAATCGATCAGCACTCGGTTTCCCCGAAGCTCGGGTTTGGCTGGCGCCTGCGCGACGATGTCGCCCTGTACCTGCAGTATGCCCACGGGTTTCGTTCGCCGCCGTTCGACGACGTCAATATCGGCCTCGATCTGCCGCAATTCAACACGCGTGCGATCCCGAATCCGGATCTCGAGCCGGAACGCAGCGACAGCATCGAAGTCGGGATGCGGTTCTCGGGGCCTGTGGTTTCGGGAGCGGTGAGTCTGTATGGCAGCCGCTATCGCGACTTCATCGAATCGCGCGTCAATATCGGCGTCGAGCCGGTAACCGGCACGATCTTGTTCCAGTCGCGCAATATCGCGAAGGCGCAGATCCACGGCGCCGAAGCGGCGCTCGACCTGGCATTCGGCGGATGGCGGCCTGCGCTATCCAGCTGGAGCGGGCGGATCGCATTCGGGTGGACCGAGGGCGAAGACACGGTCCGCGACCTGCCACTCAACAGCATCGATCCGCCACGCGGATTGCTGGGCCTGCGCTATGCAGCGCCGTCGGGAATTCTCGATCTCGCGCTCGATCTCACACTGGTCGCGGCGAAGCACGACGTAAATGACACCGTGACCCCGTTGTTCAAGCCGGACGGTTACGTGGTCGCGGATCTGCGGCTGAACTGGCGCGTCAACCAACGCTTTGCCGTGGATGTCGGCCTGTTCAACCTGACCGACCGCGCCTACTACGAATGGGCGACCGTGCGTGGGCGCGCGCCGACCGATCCGCTGCTGCCCCTCTATCAGGAACCCGGCAGGTACCTCGCCGTCACGATCACTGCAACGCTCGACTGACTGCGCTCAGTAGATGTCGTGCGTCGTGTTATAGACGTTGAACTTTCCGGTCGGCGTCACGAGCCGCGGATCCTTGATGACGGCCTTCAGCTTGCGCGTCCGGTCGTCGACGATCACGATCGCGGACTTCTGGTTCATGCCGTTCCAGACCGAGAACCACACTTCGTCACCCGCCTTGTTGAACTCCGGTTGCACGACCCGCTTGGGGCCCTCGCCAACGTCGGCCCAATCCGCGATCGGCAGCACCTGGAACCCGGCCTCGGGCTTGCGGATGTCGAACACCGCCACGCTCTGGCTGATCTTCGGGTCCGGATTGAGCGGCGTGTCCACGTACAGGTTGTTCGAGTGCGGATGCGTCTTGACGAACAGCGAGCCGCCGCCCTGGCCCTTCAGCACGCGCACGACCTTCCAGGCATGCTCCGGGTGCTTGTCGGGGTCCGTGCCGAGGAAGGTGATATTCTCGTTGCCGAGCGCGCTCGTGATCCAGGCCGGCCCGAACTGCGGATCCTCGATGTTCGCGCCGCGGCCCGGGTGCGGGATCTTGTCGACGTCCACCAGCGCCGCAAGGCGTCGCTCCTTCGAATCGATCACCGCGATCTTGTCCGACTGGTTCGCCGCCGTCAGGAAGTACCGCAGCGTGCGGTCCCAGCCGCCGTCGTGCAGGAAGCGGGCGGCGCCGATCTGGGTTACCTGCAGGTTGCCGACGTCGCCATAGTTGACCAGCAGGATCTGTCCGGTCTCCTTGACGTTGACGATCCATTCGGGGTGCTCGTGCGACGCGACGATTGCAGCGACCCGCGGTTCCGGGTGGTATTCCTGCGTGTCGACCGTCATGCCGCGCGTGGACATGATCTTCAGCGGCTCGAGCGTCTCGCCATTCATCACGACAAACTGCGGCGGCCAGTAGGTGCCGGCGATCGCGTACTTGTCCTCGAATCCCTTGTATTTCGAGGTCTCGACCGAGCGCGCCTCGAGCCCCACCTTGATTTCGGCCACGATGCCTGGTTTTTCCATCCACAGGTCGATCAGGTCGAGTTTGGCGTCGCGGCCGACCGTGTAAACGTAGCGCCCTGAATGCGACATGCGCGAGATGTGCACGGCGTAGCCGGTACGCAGGACATTGATGATCGTCTTGGTGTCGCCGTCGATCAGCGCCACTTCGCCCGAATCGCGCAGCGTCACCGCAAAGATGTTCTCGATGTCGTAGTCATTCATCTTGCGCGTCGGACGATCGGCCGGCGGCACCAGCAGTTTCCAGGTATCGCGCATTTCCTTCATGCCGTATTCCGGCGGGGTCGGCGGCACGTGCTGCACGTAGCGCGCCATGATGTCCACGTCCTCGGCCGACAGGTCGCCCGAGGTTCCCCAGTTCGGCATGCCCGCTGGCGAGCCGTAGTTGATGAACACCTTGAGATAATCGGTGCCCTTGGCCTGCGTGATCTCCGGCGTCAGCGGTTTACCGGTCGCGCCCTTGCGCAGCACGCCGTGACAGCCGGCGCAGCGCTCGAAATAGATCTGCTTCGCCCGCTCGAACTCAGGCCGCGACATCGCGGGTGCGCCCGGAGAAACGACCATCTCGATGTCACCGGCCGCGGCGCCCATCGCGGATGGCGCGCCCTGGTATTTCATCTCGGCTACCGAGGTGCTTGGATGCTCGGTCGGCGACGCGGCCGTCTGCTTCGGCTTCGGTCCGGCCCGCACGGCCGCAACCTCGGCCGTGGCCACGACGCCATACGCATTACCCCAGGAATTCATCGCGTAGGTCAGTGCATTTGCGATCTCGGCGTCCGACAACTGCGTCATCGGCGGCATCACGGAATTGAACGTCGCGCCATTCACCACGATTGGGCCGGTGAGCCCCTGTATCACGTTCTTGATCGCGCGGTGCTTGTCCGCCTTCAGGTAGTCGGATCCGGCCAGCGGCGGAAACGCGCCGGGCAGACCCTTGCCGTCCACCTGGTGACAGGCCATGCAGGCCGCCCGAAACGCCTTTTCTCCGGCCTGCATCTGCTCGGGCGTCGGCTGGCCCGCGCCGGCAGTCTCGGCCCGGTGAACGGCGACCGGATCGACGCCGTTTGCGTTCGCGCCGTAGCCCAGCATTGCGACCGCGGCGAGTACGCCGCCCACCAGCAGTTTCAGCGATGATCTCGAAGTGACTTGAATCATGGCCCGTCTCCCATCGCGCACGGTGTACCAGCACGCGCCGTGCCGACCGCGGCAATGCGGATTTTATGCCGGCGGCAAGCCGCCGGTATTGACATGGATCAAGGGGATTCCGGCGTCAGCTCAGGCCGGGAAGAACTCGATGGGTTTGGTCGTCGTAATGGTCTCGACGTCCTTCGCCTCGAACTGGAACAGCCGGATCCGCGCCACCAGTTTGCGCTCCAGATCGGCGTCATTAAGCTCGCTCGATACGACGCGGCACGCGGTCACGTCGCCCGATGGCGCAATCGTCAGTTCGAGGACGACCTTGCCCTGCAACTCCGGTCGATCGCGCAGCGCCCGATTGTAGATCGAGTAGATCGCCGCCTTGTTGCGATCGAACACCATTTCGATTTCCTCGCGACTGCGCGAGGCCTTGCCGCTGCGCCCGGTTCGAGCCGCTTCCGCCTTGCCCTGGGCCAGCGCATCCGCAAATGACGCGACCCTTTGCGTGGCAACCTGCCCTTTCAGGGAACCGGTTCCACTGCCATAGGCGCGGCTCATTGACGAGGTATTGATGCCGCCACTCGAGGTCGTGACCTGGGAGGTGATCAGCGAGCGCTCAGCGCGGCTCGGTCCGTCAGCTTTCGCGCTCAGGTCCCGGGTCGGCACCAGCGAACTCGTGTCGAGGGTCTCGCGCAGGTCCTCGAGCTGGTCCTTCATCGCGAGCAGGCCGGCCTGGTTGGCCTGGCGGCGCGCGTCTTCCTGGCGGTTCGGAACCGGGCGCTTAACCTCCGGCTTGACCGGCATTTCGGGCAGCGGCGGTTTCTTGACCGGCGGCGGCGGCTTTGGAAGCGGCGGCGGCGTCAGCACCAGGTCGATCACTTCCTCGGGCAATTCCGCCACCGGTGGCGTCACCGGATCGGGCAGCAATGGCAGCACCAGCCCGGCGAGCACGAACACGCCAAGCACGATCTTGAGCATGCGGCGGAAACGCCGCTCTTCCTCGGGCGACGGCGTCCAGGGAAGTTCATAGATCCGATAGTTGGCTGCAATGGCCGTCAACGCCAATCTCCCTCAGGTTCCGGTGCGCGTGTAGGCAAGCTCTTTCTCGATCACGGCCAGCGACAACTTGCCGTATTTCGCCGCGGTGCAGGTCAGCATGATCCGCTTCAGCACACTGTATGGCAGACCCTTGTCGGCCAGCAGCGTCACCTCGGGCAGTTTGTCCTTCTTGGCCGCTGTCACGCGCTGGGCCTGTGAAGCCTTGACCAGCGCCGCATGCAGCGCCGGTTCCACGACCGCAGCTCCGGACTTGAGGTCGACGACTCGGGTCGTTGCCATGCCATTCACGAAAACCATGTCGCGCGTGACCATCACGGTCACGCTCTCGTGCGGCTGAACCTCGGAAATCGACTGCGGAATACTGATGTTTTTCGTGTTTGGCAGGATCTCGTAATCCGCCGCATGCACCAGCAGGTAGACGACCATGATCGTCAGCATGTCGATCATCGGGATCAGCGCAGGCATGTTGTGCCCGGGCTTGTTTCCGCCATGGCGCTGGCGGCCGCGTCGCAGCGTCCTCATATGGGCGCGTCCCCGATCGAGACCAGCGGAAACAGCTCACCGCGCGCGGGCTCGCCATCGACCACGCCCTCAAACGTCTTGACCGTATCCATGACCTGCACCAGCAGGTCGTAGGCAATTTCCGGCTCGAGCAGCACCGTGGCATCACGCTTCTCCGGGAACCGGTACTTGACGCGCTGGAGGTAAAGGGACAGCCCCTCCAAATCCGCTCCGTCCGCGGTATTCGGCAGCGTCTGCAGTACGCCCGTATTACGGTCGGCGATCTCGATGGTCGCGTGCCGCACGACCACTTCCAGCTCGAGCACCTTGGGAAGCTCGATCTGTTCCGTGGCGTTGGCCGGCAGGTTGAGCTCGATGATCTTGGTCTTCGAGAAAACCGCCGTGAAGATCAGGAAGAACACCAGGATCGTCATGACGTCGAGCATCGGAACGATGTTGAGATCGTTCCGGCCCCGGTAACGCGCATGATTGCGCGTCTGCCGTCGTGCGATCCGCGAGCCTCTCATGTGCGCGCCCCGCGTGAACCAGGTGCCGGCTGCGCTACCGGACGACCTGCTGCAACGGCGGCTGCCTGCGACTCAGGATCCATCTTGCGCTCGTGCAGCGCATTCAGGAATTTAACCGAGGCGACTTCGAGGCCGTCCACGATGTTGGTGGTCTTGGTCTCGAGATACATATGCGCCAGCAGCAGCGTGATTGCGACGATAAGGCCCAGCGCCGTGTTGTTCATCGCGACCGAGATGCTGGCCGACAGCAGGCTCGCCTTCTCCGCAGGGTTGGCCTGGGCCACAGCTGCGAACGCGGTGATCAGGCCGACGACCGTGCCGAGCAGGCCCATCAGCATGCCGATGTTGGCGAGCGTCGCCAGAAAGTGGGTGCGCTTCTCAAGGCGCGGGATCACCTCGATCAGGCTCTCCTCCATTGCCTTTTCGATGTCGTCGCGGCGCTGCGCGGTATTGATCCGCGACATGCCGTAGCGCATCACGTGTCCGAGCGCACTCTCCGAGTTCGTGACGCGTGCCAGTGCCTCGCGGAACCGGCCGTGCTCGAACATCGGCTGCAACTCGTCCCACAACTTGCGGTTGCCACGGGAGGCCCGAGTCAGCTCGAAGAATCGCTCGAACGCGATCACGATGCCGACCGCCCATACCAGGGCAATGGGGTACAGAAAGACCCCGCCTTGCTTGAAGAAGTTGATGATCATGTCCCAGGATTCCATTCGCGCTGCTCCTCTCGGTCGATATCACGACCCTGTTGCATCATCCCGACAGTCAAACCGATCCTCGCCGTTGAATTCCGTGGCTTACTTCTCAGGTGTCGCAGACGGTGCCTGCGACCGTGTCGAATCCGTGGCCAGGGCGTCGAAATAGGCCACCTCGCGCTGGAACACGTCACGATCGACGGGTGCCAGCACCTCGTCCAGCAGGCTGTTCGCCGGCCGGCCCTTCAGGTCGCCGAGGTCCGCCTTCTTCCACGGCACCACGTACATGACCTTCGGCAACTCCCGGTTGCCGGTAATCGTCGTTGATTCGAGTTCGAGCCGGTCCATTGCCCGCGACGGCTCCCGGCTCGCGGCCGCGGGTGGCGGAGTTGGGGCCGGTGCCGGCTCCGGGTCCGCCGCCAGGGCGGCGACACCGTGCAGGCACAGTCCAAGCATCGCGATGATCCGTTTCATGGCACGACTCCCGCAGTCTGCGCCGGCGGTATCACGCGCTGCTTCAACTCCGCAATCCACGCCGACACCTGCTTATCCGAGGTGCCGCCCAGCGCGAGAAAACGCTCAAAATGCGGCAGCGCTTCGGCCGGCTGCCGCAGGTAGAGATCGAGCAGCACGCCGATGTTGCGGTGCGTCGCCGCGCGCTCCGGCGCGACCGCGAGCGATGCTCGATAAGCCGTTTCAGCGGCGCGGAACTGCCCCAGATTCCGGTAGGTGATGCCGAGAGCGTCCTGGACACCGGCGTCCTGCGCCGAGCGCTGCTCGGCGTCCTGGAGCTGCAGCAACGCCTCTGGCCAGAGACCGCGGCGCATGGCAAGCAGGCCCAGGTTGTAGACCGGCACTGCTTGCGCCGGCGCGCTCAGCGCAAGCTCGTTCCAGACCGCAGCCGCCGCGTCGAGTCGCTCCGCGGCGAGGTGCTGGCCGGCGGCCTGCAACGGCAGCTCAATCGCAGGGTCGACCGGCGGCGGCAATGGCACGGCTGCGACGGCGGCGTCGGTCGCTGGCACTGGCCCGGCGAGCACGGCTGTCGCCGGCGCGATGCTGACAATGTAATCACTGATGATCTCGGTCTTGCCGTAGCGCGCCGGCATCAGTGCGGCGAGTGCCGCGAAACTCTTGCGCACCCAATCGTCATAGACGTCGTTTACGGTGCGGGCGGCATTGATCGCGTGAACTTCGATCGCCTTCTCCTCAAATGGATAGGATTGCTCTTCGAGCAGCGTCACGTATTGCTCGAGCGTATCGGCATCGAGTCCGGTCGGGCGCTCGGACTCGAGGATGTCCTTGCCGAGCCGGCCATAAAGCTCGGCGAGTTCGTAAGTTGCAGCGGTCGTCACTTCCGCGACGGCGTAGTCGGCCGCCGACGTATAGGCCTGCACGGCGGTTTCCAGCGCCGATTTCTTCGCCGCGAGCGATATCTTCAGTGGCGCGGTCAGGCGGATTGCATAAAACGCATCGCGCGCCGGTGCCGCGAGTTCAAGCGCCGCCTTGGCCGCGAGGTAACGGGTGCGGTCGGTGCGCCCGCCGCCTGCCACTCGGTCCGCCGCCACGATCGCTTCGAGCCAGCGGCGCCGCCCCGGCGGGTCATTGGCGGCGGTCGCAAAGTCCGCGAGCTTTTGGCGCGCTTCGATCGCCGGCGCCGGCGGCTCCGGATAGCGCTGCACGAATGTCGCCCAGTTCACCGCGGCACGTTCCGGGCGGCCACCCTTCTCATTCAGTTCTGCCGCCTGTTCGAGCGCCTGGCGGCGCGTCTCTGCAGATTCGGTCGCCGTCTCGGCAATCCGCTCGAGCTCGACCGCGGCCTCGATCGGGCGCCCGGCTTCGACATACGCGCCGGCCAGCCGCCGTGGCACCTCGGCCGCCAGTTCGTGCGCACCGTGGTTGCGACGGAATGCCTCGAGCACCTCGATCGCGCGCGGCCACTGCTTCTCGCGCAGCAGCAATGCGGCGGCATCGTATTCCGCGTTCACGCGAATACTGGCACCGGGTGCGTGTGCCGCAATCCGCAGGAAGTCGTCGACGGCTCCAAGGGTGTCGCCGGCGGCCTGCTTCGCCTCCGCTTGCTTGTAAATGGATGCCGCGAGTCGCTCGTCGAGGGCTTTGCGCGCTGCACCCCCGGCGGGAACCAGCGGCTGGAGGCGCGTGTACGCCGCTTCGGCACGGTCGAACTGTTGCAGTTCGAACTCGGAATCGGCGGTGACATTTAGCGCGAGTCGCTCCTGGTCCAGCGGCATCGGCGGCAGCCAGGTAAGCACCTTGCCGGCCTCGACAATTGCGCGCTGGTACTCGCGCCGATCGAAAAGCCGTTGCATTGCGCGTACCTGCACCACCGGCGCCTCGACATGCGTCGGGAATGTCGCCGCGAAGCGGAGCTCGCTCTCGATCGACTGCGCACGCCAGGTCTCAAGCTGCACGCCCTGCAGCGATTCAGCATGACGGTCGTAGGAAAGAAGCGACGAATAGCCCGCGGCACCGCTGCGTGGTCCCTGCGGGCGGTCATAGGCCGTGCGCTGGTACTCGAGCGCCG
>JANNTO010000398.1:0-2028 GCA_031403675.1 Gammaproteobacteria bacterium
TCCTCGGCTGTTTCCTGGAGGGCACGACGATCCTGCTGGTGATCGTGCCGGTGCTGCTGCCGACCGCGCACGCGCTCGGCATCGACCCGGTGCATTTCGGCGTGGTCTGCGTCGTCAACATCATGATCGGCCTGGTGACGCCGCCTTACGGCCTGCTCCTGTTCATGATGGTCAAGATCGCCCAGGTGCCGCTCAAGGACATGGTGCGCGAGGTGCTGCCGTTCCTCTGGGTGATGATCGGCGCGCTCGCGCTCCTGACCTACATACCGGAGATCGTGCTCTGGTTGCCCCGCCTGCTGGGCTACAAGGGCTGAGCGTACTCGGCTGTCGGACATGACGAAACTGCTCTTGGGCCTCATCGGCGCGGGAATCCAGCGCTCCCTCGCCCCTGCGCTGCAGGAGGAAGAGGCACGCCACCACGGCCTGCGGCTGCACTATCAGTTGATCGACCTCGACGCTGCGGGCGTGGGCGTCGAGGCGCTGCCCGGCCTGATCGCGGCGGCGCGTGTCATGGGCTTCGCCGGGTTCAACGTCACCTATCCGTGCAAGCAGTCCGTCATCCCGCTCCTCGATGCGCTGTCCGAGGAGGCGCGCACGATCGGCGCGGTCAACACGGTGGTACGCGAGGGCAATCGCCTGGTCGGGCACAACACCGACGGGCCCGGCTGGAGCTGGGGTTTCCGGCGGGCCCTGCCGCAGGCTGACCTCGCGCGCGTCGTCCTGCTCGGCGCGGGCGGGGCCGGGTCGGCGTGCGCGGACGCGGTGCTGCGCCTCGGGGCGGAGCGCCTGGTCGTCGTGGACCAGGTGGCCGCGCGTGCCGATGAACTTGCGCTGCGCCTCAACAGCCATTTCCCCGGGAACCGGGCGAGCGCGAGCGCGGATGCGGCTGCCGCGCTCAAAGACGCAACCGGCCTGATTCAGGCCACGCCCGTGGGCATGGCGAAAATGCCCGGGATGCCGATCCCGGAGAGCCTGCTGCGCCGTGAATTGTGGGTGTCAGAGATCGTGTACGTCCCGCTGGAAACGCCGCTGCTCAAGGCGGCCCGCCGCATCGGCTGTGCCACGGTGGACGGGGGACACATGAACGTCGGGCAGGGCGTACGCGCATTCAAGCTATTCACCGGACTCGAAGCCGACGAGGTGCGCATGGACGCGCATTTTCGACGGCTCGTCGCCGAATAAAGGGGGCAGAAGATGAAATCGATATTCTCGCCGGTGGTGTGGCTGATGCTCCGGCTGTCCAACAAGCCGAAGCTGCCGTTGATGCTCGCGATTTTCTTCCTGCCCCTGGCGATCCTCTACTACGCAACCGGCGACCAGGCATCGACGGCGGTAAAAGCCTGGGTCGCCGGCGGAGTGCTGTTCGGGATTTATGTCATGGCGGCATTCTACGTGCAGGCCAACGAGGGCTGGACGCGGGTGCTCGGCCCGTTCGAGCGGCTCGCCGAAGGCGACCTGACCGGCAAGGTCGACACGACGGGGCTGGGCGGGCATTTCGGCCTGTTCCTGCGCCTGCTGGGCGACATCAACCGCAGCCTCGGCGAGATCGTCGTCCAGGTGCGATCGAGCTCCCAATCGGTGGCTCTGTCGGCGAAGGAGATCGCCGAGGGAAATGCCAATCTCTCGCAACGCACCGAGCACCAGTCCTCCACGCTCGAGGAGACTGCGTCGGGCATGGAGCAGCTCTCCGCCACGGTCAGGCACAACGCCGACAACTGCAAGCTTGCCTCCGAGCAGGCACAGAGCGCCGACCAGGTCGCGAGGGACGGGGCGCAGAAGGTGCATGGCGTGGTGCAGTTGATGGGCAAGATCGATCAGAGTTCGAAGCGCATGTCGGAGATCATCGCCGTCATCGACGGCATCGCGTTCCAGACGAACATCCTGGCGCTGAACGCAGCGGTGGAGGCGGCGAGGGCGGGCGAGCAGGGCCGCGGCTTCGCCGTGGTCGCGAGCGAAGTGCGCGCGCGCTGGCGCAGCGCAGCGCCGCGGCCGCCAGGGAGATCAAGGCGCTCATCGATGAATCGATCG
>JANNTO010000399.1:0-1531 GCA_031403675.1 Gammaproteobacteria bacterium
CAGCGTGCCGTCGTCCACCACCGTGACGCCGCGCGAGGCGACGCGCTCGCCCAACCTGCCGGAAAACGCCGAACTGCCCTTGCGGTTGAAATCCCCCTCCAGCCCGTGGCCGATCGCCTCGTGCAGCAGGATGCCCGGCCAGCCCGGCCCGAGCACCACGGTCATGGTGCCCGCGGGCGCAGGTTTCGAATCCAGGTTGACCAGCGCCTGCGCCACCGCCTGCTGTGCGTAGCCCTTCAGCACCGCCTCGGTGAAATGCGAGTAATTGGTGCGTCCGCCGCCGCCGGCCGAACCCATCTCGCGCCGGCCGCCGCTTTGCGCGATCACCTGCACGCTGAGCCGCACCAGCGGACGCACGTCCGCGGCGAGCACGCCGTCCGAGCGGGAAATGAGGACCACTTCGTGTTCGCCGCCAAGGCTGGCCATCACCTGCTTGACGCGCGGATCGAGCGCCCGGCACATTTTCTCGAGCTTCTCGAGCATCGCGATTTTTGCGTCGGCATCCAGCGAAATGAGCGGATCGAGCGGCACGTAGCGCTGCGGCGCTTTTTCCCTCCTCGCGACCTTCCCGGCCCTCGAACCGCCGGCATTACCAATGGCCCGCACCGCCTTGGCTGCGTCCTGCAGCGCGTCAAAGCCGATCTCGTCGGAATAGGCGAACGCGGTCTTCTCGCCGGAGATGGCGCGCACGCCCACGCCCTGCTCGATCGAGAAGCTGCCCGACTTGACGATGCCCTCCTCCAGGCTCCAGGCCTCGGAGCGCGTGTACTGGAAGTAGAGGTCGGCGTAGTCGAGCTTGCGCGCCGCCAGCGAGCCGAACACCGCCTGCAACTTGCGGCTCTCCAGGTCGAAGGGGGCCAGCAGGCAGGCATCGGCGGTGGCAAGAAGAATGTCGGCATCCATCGGTTCGGTCCTCAATAGCGTCGGGAACTGCGCAGCGCACGGGGATTGTCTCACTTGGCGAGTTCTCTTGCGCTCTCCGAGATCCCCGCAGCGGCCGGCGACCGCAGCCGCTCTGTTTTCGGGTCGCTCCAGGTGCCGGTGATGGCGTATTCGAAAGCGAAGAACCTGCCCAATGGATTCCTGAACAGGCGCCCCGCGATCAGCGTGGCGACGCCGGCGATCGGATTCAGGAGCCCCACCACCGTCGAGGCGGTATCGCCGAGCTGCGGAATCACCTTGACGTTCAGGTTCTGCGTCTCGAGCGACAGGTCGATCTGGCCGGTCATCTCGACGTCGGCCGCCGGGCCGCGCATGTTGAATTCCTTCATCGCCAATACGCCGCGCTCGATGACCATCGAACTGGCGATGTTGTCAAACTGAAAGCCCTTGGAAAACACGTCACGGAAATCGAGCGCGAGGCGCCGCGGCAGCATCTGCAGGCTCATCAGCGACACGAGCTTGCCGATGCCGGGCTCGATCTCGAGGAACTGCCCGTCCTCGGCCTGCATCTGCAGGTTACCCGTGAGGCTCGCGTAGTCCAGGGTCAGCGGGTCGCCATTCCAGGCAATCAGGCCTTCGAGCTTGCCGC
>JANNTO010000400.1:0-3794 GCA_031403675.1 Gammaproteobacteria bacterium
GACCGCCAGACCTCCCTGCGAGGTCTCCTTGTAGATTGACGACATGTCGTGTCCGGTCTGGCGCATGGTCGCGATGACCTGGTCGAGCGACACCTTGTGCGTGCCGTCGCCGCGCAGCGCGAGGCGCGCCGCATTGATCGCCTTCACGGCGCCCATCGCATTGCGTTCGATGCATGGAATTTGCACCAGGCCCGCGATCGGGTCACAGGTAAGTCCAAGGTTGTGTTCCATGCCGATTTCCGCGGCGTTTTCGATCTGTGCATTCGAACCGCCCAGTGCCGTGGCGAGTCCGCCCGCCGCCATCGAGCAGGCGACGCCGACTTCGCCCTGGCAACCCATCTCGGCGCCCGAGATCGAAGCATTGCGTTTGTAGAGCAGGCCGATCGCGCCGGCCGCCAGCAGGAATCGCCGCACGCCGGCTTCATTGCTGCCAGCGCAGAGCTTCGCGTAATAATGCAGCACGGCCGGCACGATACCGGCGGCGCCATTGGTCGGCGCCGTGACGACCTGCCCGCCCGCCGCATTCTCTTCATTGACGGCGAGCGCCCAGGCATTGACCCATTCCATCGGATCCACATGCATGATCGGTGCCTCCGCTTCGAGCGCGCGGGAGAGCTGCGGCGCGCGGCGCGGAACTTTTAACACGCCAGGCAATATTCCCTGTGCGGCAAATCCGCGTTGCACGCAGGCTTGCATCACGCTCCAGATGCGCGCCAGCCGCGCATCGATCTCGGCCGCAGGCCGCAGCGCTCGCTCATTCACCAGCATCAGGCCGTCAATCGGCAGGCCAGCCCTCTCGCACTGCACCAGGAGTTCGGCCGCATCGGCGAATGGCAGCGGAACCTCGTGCTGGCCGTCGCTGCCTGCCGCCGCCTGATTATCCGCTCGCTGCACCGCCCCGCCGCCGATCGAATACATCTCTTCCGTCAGCAGCGTATTGCCCTGCGCATCGCGTGCGGTGAAGCGCATGCCGTTTGAATGACCGGGCAACATCTGGTCGCGATGCAACAGCAGGTTCATCGGTTCGTCGAACGCGATCTCGTGGCGACCGAGCAGGCGCAACCTGTGGTCTGCGCGGATCCGCGCGATGGTCGGCTCCATGACGGCCGGATCCAGATCGGTCGGATCATGTCCCTCGAGGCCAAGCAGGATGGCGCGATCCGTGCAGTGGCCGAGTCCGGTCAGTGCGAGCGATCCGTAAAGTTGTGCGAACACCTCGGTGGTCGAGGCAAGCAGGTTCTGCGCCTCGAGATCGAGCACAAACAGGCGTGCGGCCAGCATCGGGCCCATGGTGTGCGACGAAGAGGGTCCGACGCCGACTTTGAAGACATCGAATACCGAGCGATTCACAGTGCCGCCAGGCGTCGCATGATCAGCCCGGCAATTTCCTCGGCAAGCGCGACGCGCAGCGACTGCTCCTCGTGTTGCTTGGCGAGCAGGGCCGTCTCGTCATAGCCGTAGGTGCGCGTCAGTTTCGCCTGCTGGCGCGCCAGCAGCTCGCGATCCGAGCCGCGGACCGAGTACTCGACCGAGTAATAGACTTCGTACTCACCCGGCCTGTTGCTGGCGGACACCGATAGCAGTTCGCGCCCGGATTCATCGACGTGCAGCTGGATCACGGCGCTCGCGGCGGCTGCGTTGGGCGCGGGATTTGCGCCGGCCGCGCGCAGCCGCGCCGTGAGCGCCGCGTACAGCGGCGTGTACTGATCAGAGGTCTCGAGGAATGGAGTGGCGAGCGCCGCCGGCAGAGGAGTCGCGCCACGCAAGTGGAAGCCGCAACCTGTGGCGAGCAGCAACGGAACAATTGCGATTGTGCAGATCAGGCGGCGCATCAGATCACCACGTTGACGAGTTTGCCAGGCACATAGATCAGCTTCCGCACCGGCTGTCCGGCGACGAACTTTGCGACCGCAGGATTTGCGAGCGCCGCTTCACGAGCGGCCGCTTCATCTGCGTCGGCCGCTATCGACACGCGCGCGCGCAACCGGCCATTGACCTGCACGACGATCACGACCGTATCCTGTGCGAGCGCAGCCATATCCGTCACCGGCCAGCGCTGGTCGACAACCGCCGACGCGTGGCCGAGTGCCTGCCACATTGCATGGGCCGCGTGCGGCACGAATGGCGACAGCATCAGCACCACGAGTTCGAGCGCCTCCTGCATCACCGCACGGCCCTGCACCGTCGCATCGCCGAAGCGCGTGAGCGAATTCAGCAGTTCCATGACCGCCGCGATCGCCGTATTAAAGGTGCGGCGACGGCCAATGTCGTCGCCAACCTTCGCCAAGGTCTGATGCAACTGCCGGCGCAGCTCGCGCTGCCCGGGATCGAGCGCAGCGATGTCGGGCCGACCCGCAGTGCCGCCCTGCAGATGCGCGTGCACGATTTTCCACAGGCGCTTCATGAACCGGAATGCGCCCTCCACGCCTTCATCGGACCATTCCAGCGAATGCTCGGGCGGTGCCGCGAACATGGTGAAAAGACGCGCGGTATCCGCGCCGTAACGCTCGACCAGTTGCTGCGGGTCCACGCCGTTGCGGCGCGACTTCGACATCGTGCCGATGCCGCCGAATTCGACCGGTTGGCCGTCGGCCTTCAGCACCCCGTTCGACACCTCGGACGGGTGGTAATAGACGATGCGCCCCGACGCCGGCTTGCGAAACCAGATCTCGTTCAGCACCATGCCCTGCGTCAGCAGGCGCTGAAACGGCTCTTCGAGATTCGTCAGCCCGCAGTCGCGCATCACGCGGGTCCAGAAGCGCGAGTACAGCAGGTGCAGGATCGCGTGCTCGATGCCGCCGATGTACTGATCCACCGGCAGCCAGTAGCCGGCACGTTCGTCCACCATCGCGCGATCATTGCCGGCACTTGCATAGCGGAAGAAATACCAGGACGAGTCCACGAAAGTATCCATCGTGTCCGTTTCCCGCCGCGCTGCGGCGCCACACTTCGGGCAGCGGCACTCATAGAAAGAAGGGGTCTTCGCGAGCGGATTGCCGGATCCGTCCGGAACCAGGTCCTCCGGCAGCCGCACCGGCAACTGGTCGTCCGGCACCGGCACGTCGCCGCAGGCCGGGCAATGGATGATCGGTATCGGGCAGCCCCAGTAGCGCTGGCGCGAAATGCCCCAGTCGCGCAGGCGCCAGACCACCTGCTTGTGGCCGAGGTTCTGCGCCTCGAGGTCCATTGCGATCGCATCCGTTGCGGCCTGGTAATCCAGGCCGTCGTACTTTCCTGAATGGACACAGCGACCGTGGTCCGCATACCAGGCCTGCCAGGCAGCGGTGGAATATTGACGGTCCTCGATTTCGATGACCGGAACAATCGTCAGGCCGTACTGCTTCGCAAAGGCGAAATCGCGCTCGTCGTGGCCCGGCACGCCCATCACCGCGCCCTCGCCATAGGCCATCAGCACGTAGTTTCCGACCCACACCGGAAGGTCGGCGCCGGTCAGCGGATGACGCACGGAAAGTCCGGTCGCGATGCCTTTCTTTTCCAGCGTCGCGAGGTCTGCCTCCATGACGCTGCTGCGGCGGCATACATCGACGAATGCGCGAACTTTTCCATCGCTTGATGCCGCAAGCTCCGCCAGCGGATGTTCCGCGGCGACCGCGACGAACGTGACGCCCATTATCGTGTCGGCGCGGGTCGTGAACACCTTGAGCACGCCGCGGTCGCCGCCGAAGTCATAGGGGAACGACAGATTCACGCCTTCGCTGCGGCCGATCCAGTTGGCCTGCATCAGCCGCACGCGTTCGGGCCAGTCCGGCAGTCGATCGAGTGCCGCGAGCAGT
>JANNTO010000401.1:0-2682 GCA_031403675.1 Gammaproteobacteria bacterium
CCCACAGCGTGATCTTCCACCACGGCGCGCCGTCGCCGAACAGGGTGTAGTAGACGAGCAGCACGGCGAGCGCGAGCGTCGCGGTGGCAAGGCTCGCGCGCTGGTAGGCGAGCCACAGCACCAGGCTTGCGAGCAACAGCAGCCAGAGCACTGACAAGACCATCACCTCCATACTAATACTGCGTTCAGCATGGGATGCGGGATTAGGGGGTGCACCCTAGCCGCCGGCCTTGTATGCAGTGCAAAAAGAAAGCCGGCACAAGGCCGGCTTGCCCGAAAAAGGGGTGCGTCCCCTCTTGCGTCCCCTTTACTTCGCGGGGCGCAGCATCACTTCGCGGTGATAGGTCGTGCCGAGGTACTTGCGCATTTCGAGGCGCGGTGCCGACATTTCGGTCTGCTTGTCGTCGTCAGCCGTCTTCCAGTGCGCGGCCGAGATCGCGTCGAACTTGTCGTCATCGCCCTTGTTGTAGTCGAGGGCCTTGCCGAAGCTCGAGTACAGCGTGCAGAACAGCACGTCGTAATCGCTCTCGTTGTCGCGCGTCTTGGTGAACGCCTTGTAGTCCACGATCAAGCCCTGCTTCTTGGCCTCGGCATTGATCGGCTCCGAATGGGCGCGGATCCATTCGATATACGTGTCGAACATGCCAGGGTTCACCTGGTAGGCGCTGCATTCCCACACCGGGCCTTCGGTCCAGTGTTCCTGGGCAACGGCGGCGCCGCTGGTCCAAAGCAGGCTCGCGGCCGCAAGGCCGATGATTTTCGACTTCATGATTGCTCCCTATGTCTTGTGATCGTGATGCACCCGCCACAGGGCGGGAGTGGGGGCATGGTACGCCGATCTACCAGGCGATGCCGTAGTCTTCTCCGTGGTTGCTCGAGCCGCCCCACATCGTGCCGTGCGCGTGGTCGAGCAGGATCGCATTGATCGGGCCCGAGGTGCGGGAGCGGTATTCGAGCTTGTAGCCGCGGGCCTTCAGGTCGCGCCGCACCCAGTCCGGGACCGCGTTGTTGAGTTCCATGCGGCCCGGGAAAATCTCGTGCTGGCCGAAGGAATCATGCATTTGCCAGGTGTTGAAATTCGGCGCTTCCGCCGCCTGCTGCGGCGTCATGCCGAACTCCACGATGTTCAGGAAGAACTGCAGCAGGTTCTGGTCCTGGGTGTCGCCGCCCTGCACCGCGAAAGCGAGCCAGGGCTTGCCGTCCTTGAAAGCGAGTGACGGCGTCAGCGTCGCGCGCGGGCGCTTGCCGGGTTCCGGCTGGTTGAAGGGGTTTTCGTTCGCATCGAGCACGAACGACTGCATCCGCTGGCTCATGCCGATGCCGGTCTTGCCGGCGATGACCGCGGGCACCCAGCCGCCCGAGGGCGTCATCGAGACCAGCCAGCCGTCCTTGTCGGCGGCCATGACGGTCGTCGTGCCGCGCAGAAACGAGCCGGTGTCGGGGTCGGTCGCCGCGGCGAATCGCTGTGCGTCGAACCGGGGCAGGCTCGCCGCGCGCGTCCGCAGGATGTCGAGATACGGATTCGTCTCGCCCTGGTGCGGGTACGGATCGCCCGGCCCGATCGCCGGGTCGTTCATCTGCGGGTTGATCAGCGCGGCACGCAGCTTCGCGTAATCCTTCGACAGCAGTCCCTTGATCGGCTCCTCCGGCGGGAAATACGGGTCGCCGTAATAGAAGTCGCGGTCGGCGAAGGCGAGGCTCATCGCCTGGTAGACGGTGTGGATATAGCTCGCGCTGTTGTAGCCCATCGCCTTGAGGTCGAAGTTCTCGAGGATGTTGAGCGACTGCAGCATCGCCGGGCCCTGCACCCAGCGGTCGAGCTTGTAGACGTCGATGCCGCGGTAGTTCGTGTGCACCGGCTCCTCGAATTCGACGCGCCAGCGGCCGAGGTCGTCTTTCGTGATCAATCCGCCCTGTTCCTGCACGCCGCGCACGAACTCATCGGCGATGTCGCCGCGATAGAAACGCTCGTACGCGGCCATCAGCGCTTCCTTGCGCGACTTGCCGGCGGCCAGTGCGGCGGCTTCGGCCTCGACCAGCTGGCGCAGCGTCGCCGCCAGGTCGGCCTGGCGGAACATCTCGCCGGCGCGCGGCGCCTCGCGCGCCTCGCCCGCGTGCGGCAGCATCACGGCCTTCGAGTAGGGCCACTCCTTGATCTTCTCCTTCTCGGCCTCGATGCGGTCCGCGGTTTCCGCGTCGATCGGATAGCCGTCGGCGAGCGAGATCGCAGGTGCGAGCACCTCCGCGAGCGAGAGCCGGCCGAACTCGGCGAGCATCGTGATCAGCGCGCCGGGCGTGCCCGGCGTGACCGCGGCGAGCGAGCCGTGCTCGGGCGGGTACTTCAGGCCCTTGCGGCGGTAGAAATCCACGGTCGCGCCGGTCGGCGCGACGCCGAGGCCATTGATCGCGATGATGCGCCCGGTCTCGGGGTTGTAGATGAGCGCCTGCGTCTCGCCGCCCCAGGACAGCACGTCCCACATCGTCGAGGTCGCGGCCAGCATCGCGCAGGCGGCGTCGACCGCGTTGCCGCCGCGCTCGAACATGCGCGCGCCTGCGGTCGCGGCCAACGGCTTGCCGGTGATCGCCATCCAGTGCGACCCGTGCAGCGGCGGCTTCTGGGTTTTCTCCTGCGCGGATGCGGTGCCGGACACCATGATGGCGATAAGCGAAACTGCGGCGGCT
>JANNTO010000402.1:0-10095 GCA_031403675.1 Gammaproteobacteria bacterium
GATCTGGATCGACTACGCGGCCCTCATCGCCATCGGCTTCCTCATCTACGGGCCGATCATGATCATCGGCCTGCACGCCCTCGACCTCGTGCCCAAAAACGCCGCCGGAACCGCCGCCGGGTTCACCGGGTTCTTCGGCTACGTGTTCGGGTCCGCCATCGCGGGCACAGGCGTGGGCTGGATCGCCGACCACTGGGGTTGGAACGGCGTGTTCACCACCATGGTCGCATGCTGCCTGCTGACGATCCTGTTCAGCGCCCTGACGCTGGGTCACCAGGCACAGAGCGGACAGCGTTTGCCTGCGACACGAGCCAGTTCATGAACGCGCGAATGCGCTCGTTCTCCTGCCCTTCCTTGCGGCAGATGAGGCCCCACCCGCCGGGAAACGTCACTTCGTGCCTGACCGGCTGGACCAGGCGCCCACTGGCCAGATCGTCCTCTGCGAACGGACCGTTGACCAGCGCAATGCCGCGGCCTTCGAGTGCGATTTCGAGCGCCACGGCCAGCGTGTCGACGACGATGGCGGGCCGGACCGAATACGTCAGTTCGGCCGCTTCGAACCAGAAGTCCCAGTTGTGCGGTTCGCTGTAGATCTCGACCAACGGCATCTCCAGCAGATCAACAGGCGTCGGCGTGCTGCCGAGTCTGGCTGCCAGTTGCGGGCTGCAGACCGGAAAGAGCTTGTAATCGAACAGCGGAATCCAGTGGTATTCCAGACCCGGTAACGCCTGGCAGTAGACGAGTCCGACATCGGCAATCGTATCGTCGAAGTCCCAGTCGAACGCGCAAGTGCTGAGCAGGATGCGGATGTCGGGATGGGCGGCAACGAAGTCGGGCAACTTCCGCGCCAACCAGCGGATTGACGCCGTGACATAGGTCTGCACGCGCAGCGGCGTGCCCACACGCGTGCGCCGCACGCTTTCAGCGCCCTCAATAAGCGTCTCGAGTGCGTGACGCACCTGCTGGTAGAACAGGCGCCCCTCCGCCGTCGGCACGAGGCCACGGCCGGTGCGCGAGAACAGTCGCACGCCGAGATCCTGCTCGAGGACCTGGATCTGGTGACTGACCGCCGGGTGCGTGAGGCAGAGTTCTTCGGCCGCCTCACGCACGCTTTCGCGCCGTGTGGTCGCCTCGAAACCCTTCAGGGCATTGAGCGGCGGCAGCTTTCGCAGGTCGATCGTGTTACGCAAGGAGTCCTCCGGATCAGGGGACCAGTACGATCTTGCCTGAGTGCGTCTTTTTCAGGAAGGCGGACTGCGCGGCGGCGATGTCGGCCAATGGGTAAGTGGCGCTCACGAGCGGCCGGATTTCGCCCCGCTCGATGCAACGGACCAGGTTTGCGAAGACCTCGGGCGTCGTCGCCGTACATCCGAGCAGGCGCAGGTCCTTGAGATAGAGCGTACGCAGGTCCAGTTCGACCAGCGGACCGGCAATGGCCCCGGCGACGGCATAGCGACCTCCTCGGCGCAGCACTTCGAGCAGTGCCGGGAATTGCCCGCCGCCGACGACATCGACGACGACGTCGACGCTTTCGCGACCGAGTTCCGCGATGAGGTCGGCTTCACGTGCCAGCACGCGGGTCGCGCCGAGCGACTCGATTGACCGGGACTTCGCGAGGCCCGCCAGGGCCACGACCAGAGCACCCCTGCGTTGCGCAAGTTGCACGGCGGCAGAGCCGACTCCGCCCGATGCCCCGGTGATGAGCACCGTCTCGCCGGCCGCGACGGCGGCACGCTGCAGCATGTTCTCGGCCGCCGAGCCGGCGCACGGGAATGACGCCAGTTCGACATCGCTGAGTGGACTTGTGATCCGACTGGCGTTTACCGAGGGAACCGTGGCGAACTCGGCAAATGCGCCGTCCCGATCCGCGCCGAAATACTCGACACGACCCGTGCCCGCGTCTGCCGGACGCAGCACCGGGTCGATGAGCACGCGCTCGCCGATGCGCCCTGCATCCACCCCGGTGCCGACCGCGACGATGCAACCGCAGGCGTCGGCACCCTGGATGCGTGGAAACACGAACGGCGCGCCGCTCCAACCCGCGTCGTCGGCCCGCGATCCGGCACCTGCCGCAACCACTTCCGTGGCGTCGTTCACCGACCTGGAATACCAGCCGATCCGCGTGTTGATGTCGGTGTTGTTCACACCCGCCGCGCCGACCTTGATCAGGACTTCATCTGCGGCCGGGACCGGTACCGGCACGTCGTCGCGAAAATCGAGCTGCTCGTAGCCGCCGTGATTGCGCAGCACAACCGCCCGCATGGTGCGCCGAATCATCATTGCGGCATTCGCAGTTTGCCTGCTACGTCCAATGGTCCCGACGGTAGCCTTCGACCGGAATCGCGTAGTAATCGCCCTTGTCCGCGCAGTAGATGTGACCCTCGGTGATGAGCCCGGTCGGCCCGTCGATCGTACCCGCGGTGATCGAAATGTCCGCCTGGCCGTCGGCCCGCCAGAACAGGATCGATCCACATTGGCTGCAAAAGCCACGCTCGGCCTGCGCGGAAGACCGGTACCAGCGTAGATGACTGTCGCCGGCCACCTTCAGGTCGTTCCGGTCCGCACTGGTTGCCGCCATGAAATGCCCGGTCTGCTTGCGGCACTGAGTGCAATGACAGGCGATCACGTTGCGCAGCGGACCGTGCACTTCATAGGCGATCTTGCCGCACAGGCACGAACCCCGATGCAGAGCTGAACTCATGGCGTCCTCTGTCCACGACCTTGACCCGCGTCGGCACGGCCGCGCCGCTGCTGCCGGCGCGCGGGCTGATCTGCGAATAGTTCCGCGAGCTGGCCGATCATGACGCCTCCCAGTTTTTCGACCTCGGCGATGGCAACCGCCCGCCCGTAGAAATCCGTGACGTCGTGTCCGATGCCGATCGCTACCAGCTGCACGGCGGAACGACCTTCAATCCACTTCACTACGTTGCGCAGGTGTTGCTCGAGATAGCCGCCTGGATTCGCAGAGAGAGTCGCCTCGTCGAGCGGCACACCGTCCGAAATCACCATCAATATGCGCCGTTGTTCGTTGCGACAAAGCAACCGTGCGTGCGCCCACAGCAGCGCTTCGCCGTCGATGTTGTCTTTGAGGAGGTCTTCGCACAGCAAGACGCCAAGGTTACGCCGCGCACGGCGCCACGGCACGTCGGCCGCCTTGTAGACGATGTACCGCAGGTCGCTGAGTCGACCAGGGTCGGACGGCCGACCGGCAGCGAGCCAGTCCTCTCGGGATCCGCCGCCGCTCCATGCGCGGGTCGTGAAGCCGAGTATTTCCACCTTGACGCCGCAACGCTCAAGGGTGCGCGCAAGCACGTCGGCACATAGCGCCGTCACCAGCACCGGCCGACCCCGCATGGAACCGGAGTTGTCGAGCAGAAGGGTGACGATCGAGTCCTTGAACTCCACTTCTGTTTCGCCACGGAATGCGAGCGGGAGCACCGGATCGACCACGACTCGTGCCAAGCGTGCCGCATCGAGAACGCCCTCATCCAGATCGAACTGCCAGCGACGCGTCTGCCGCGCGAGCAGCAGCCGCTCCAGGCGAATCGCCAACCGCGCGACGACGGGCCGCAGCTTGCGGGCCTCACGATCAAGATCCACGCGCAATCGGGTCCGCTCCTCTTCGTCGCACAATTCATCCGCCTCGACCACCTGGTCGTGGACCCGCGTGAACACCTTGTAGTGACGATTCGGGTTGTCCGAATCGTCGTACAGGATTTCCCGTAGCAGGCGCTCGCCGGAGCGCTCTTTCTCGGGCTTGCGCTGCACTTCGTTGTTGCCGCCCAGCAGTGAGCCGACCACTTCTTCTCCGGCGATCGAGGTCGCGTCCTGTTTCATCACTCCGGAGCGCGTCTTGATCTCCAGCGTGGCATTCGCGATTTCGTCTGCCGCATCCGCCGCCGCAGACTGAGCCGTTGCGGTAGCGATCTGCCGCCTTTGCTCCGCGGGACCGATCTCATAGCCAAGATCGAGTTCGTAGATGAGATCGTGAATGACGAAGGCGAACCGCTCCTGGTCGTCCACGACATCTCGCATTGCAGTGAAACTGTGCGCCACGCGCCGGTCGAGTTCCGCGCGCCAGCGCGCCATCAGTTCCTCACCCGCGGCAAGCGGCGGCTGGTCGGTCAGCCGCTCGCGCACGAGTAGTGCCAGCGCTTCAATCATTGGTGCCCGGCTCAGGTTTCGACCCGGCAAATCACCCTGTCGACGGAGCTTTTCGCTGAGCGCCGCGGCCAGGTTGCGCGCGACTCCGGCCAGCGCATTCGAGCCGAGCGACTGGCAACGCATGTCCTCGACCGCGTCGTAAATTTCGCGCGCTCGGCTGCCGGACGGGCGGTAGCGAAGGTGAATGACCGGGTCGTGGTAGGCGCACTTAAGCGCCATGCGGTCGGCCTGCCCACGCACCCGCGCTGCGTCGGACTCGCTGAGCGGCAAGGAAAGGGGCGGCAGCCGGACCACAGTTTTGCCCTGACCGGGGAACTCAGGACCGAATGTGACCTCGATATCCTTGACGCCAGCCAGAGCGCGAGTCGCCTGGATCAGCGCACGCTCGCAGCGCTCCGCCGGCGATGCCGAAGCATGCTTCGAAAACGCGTTCAAACGACTTTTACGCGCGTGATCGCTTCCGGCAGATCCGTGGCAAAGGCGCGCTGATAGAACTCGGCCACCGTCGCACGCTCGAGTTCATCACATTTGTTGAGAAACGTGACCCGGAATGCGAGCCCGATGTCGCCGAAGATCTGCGTGTTCTCGGCCCAGGTAATCACGGTCCGCGGACTCATGACCGTGGAGATGTCACCGTTCATGAAACTGTTACGGGTCATGTCCGCGACTTGAACCATGGCCATGATGGCCCGCCGACCCTCGGCCGTGTCGTAGGCCGGCGTCTTGGCAAGCACAATTGCCGCTTCCGCGTCGTGGTCGAGGTAATTCAGAGTGGCGACGATGGACCAGCGGTCCATCTGGCCCTGGTTGATCTGCTGTGTGCCATGGTAAAGGCCGCTGGCGTCGCCGAGGCCAATCGTATTGGTGGTGGCAAACAGACGGAAATACGCGTTCGGGCTGATGATGCGATTCTGATCGAGGAGCGTCAGCTTGCCACTCGCCTCCAGCACCCGCTGGATGACGAACATGACATCAGGGCGGCCCGCGTCGTATTCGTCGAAGGTCAGCGCGATGGGGCGCTGCAGCGCCCACGGCAGCAAGCCCTCGCGAAACTCGGTTACCTGCCGATCGTCCCTGATGACGATGGCGTCGCGGCCAACGAGGTCAATCCGGCTCACGTGGCCGTCCAGGTTGATGCGGATCAGCGGCCAGTTGAGACGCGCAGCCACTTGCTCGATGTGAGTGGACTTACCCGTGCCGTGATAACCCTGCACCATCACCCGCCGGTTGTGCTTGAAACCCGCGAGGATGGCCCACGCCGTGTCAGGATTGAAACGATAGCTCTCGTCGATCTCAGGCACATACTCGCTGCGTTGCGAGAATGCCGGGATCATCATGTCGCTCGGCACACCGAACAATCGCGCGGATAGTTCCGTGTCGGGCCGCATTGAAAGCAACTCGCAGGGGGTGTTCATGGCGTCACGGGAGATGAATCCAGGCGGACTTGGTCTGCGTGTAGCTCAGCAGGCCTTCAAGACCTCGGTCGCCGCCCTGCCCCGACTGCTTGTGGCCGAGGAATGGCTGCGTGGGATCGCCGTGGTCGAAGCAGTTCACGTAGATGACGCCGGCCTCCAGGCCACGCACGGATTCGTGTGCCGCACGCAGGTTGCTGGTCCATACCGCGGCGGCCAGGCCGTAAATCGTGTCGTTGGCGACGCGCAGCGCGTCCTCGAGGCCATCGACCTCGATGAGCACGGCGACCGGCCCGAAAATCTCTTCCTGCGCAATGGTCATCTTGTTGTCCACGTGGGTGAACAGCGCCGGGTTGACGTAGAAGCCCGGTCGGTCTGGCACGTCGCCACCAAACTCGAGCCTGGCGCCTTCGGCGCGGCCCTTGGCGATGTAGTCGAGTACCCGCGCATGCTGCCTGGCCGAGACGAGCGGGCCGAGACTGGTTGCGGGATCCAGTGGATCGCCGGGGATGTAAGCTGTGCGACCGCGCTCGATGAAGCGGGCGGTGAAATCCTTGATGATCCGTTTGTCCACCAGCAGGCGCGAACCGGCGCTGCATGACTCGCCCATGACGCTGAAGATACCGCTGATGGCATAGGTAACGGCGCGGTCGAGATCCTCCAGATCGGCAAGGAAAACCTGGGGCGACTTGCCGCCGCACTCGAGACTGACACGCTTCATGTTCGACTGGCCGGCATACACCAGCATTTTCTTGCCGGTCACCGTCGAGCCAGTGAATGAGATCTTGGCAACGTCCCCGTGCAGGGCAAGCGGCGCGCCCGCGTCGGCTCCAAAACCGTTCACCACATTGAGCACACCGGGCGGGCCGCCGGCCTCGACGAACAGCTCGGCCAGCAGCAGCGCCGACAAAGGCGATTGCTCCGCGGGCTTGAGTACCACGGAATTGCCTGCGGCCAGGGCGGGTGCAATCTTCCAGGATGTCATCATCAACGGGAAATTCCACGGCACGATACAGCCGACCACGCCAAGTGGCTCGCGCAGCGTGTAGTGGAAAGCCTCGGTCGCGGTGGCGGTCACGGTGCCCTCGACCTTGTCCGAGAGTTCCGCGAAGTAGCGAAAGGTAAGCGCCGACTGGGGGATGTCCACCGCCAGCATGTCGCGAATGGGTTTGCCCATGGCGAGGGTATCAAGCAGGGCGAACCGATCGGTGTTCTTGTCGATCAATGCGGCCAGCCGCATCAACACGTCCAGCCGGTCACGGGGCGTCATACGGCGCCAGGTGCCCGCCGCAAAGGCGCGACGGCCGGACGCAACGGCGCGGTCAATATCTGCGGCGGATCCGGCAGCCACTTCGCACAGTGGTTGACCGCTGGCTGGGTTCACGACCGTGAAGCGTCCGTCGCGCGCAGCGACATGGTCGCCGTCGATGAAGTGGCCGGTCGAATAGCGCAGTTCGGCAGCCATGCGTTGCCAATCGGCGTGAGTGCGCGGTCGGGTCATTGCTCACCTCGAAACATGCCGGGCCGCAGGACGCGGTGGCCGGCTCGTAATACTAGGCGAGTCGGTGCCGGCGCGCCGTCCGGACTCGCCTCAAGGCTGGGGACAAGGCTTTCCCGACCGGTAGATAATTCTTTAGGCGGCCGTCGGGGTTATTGTGCGAGTCTAGCTGCCGCGCTGGCGTCTCCCGGTATGCGTCCGGCGCCTAACTTTCGGAGAGGCACGTGACTGAAACCCCGACCCCGGCACGCCGTCCATCCGGGCGCGACGCCCGCAGGGCCCAGCGCGCCGCCCCGCTGCCTGATCACTTGCGTCCGGTACGCCCCGGCATGGAAAGCGGCCGCTACCAGCCGCTGCAGCCCAGCGACATCGAACAAATCCACCGCACGGCGCTGCGCCTTTTGGCGGAAGTCGGCCTGGCGGATGCGCCCGACAGCGGCGTCGAAGTCCTGACGCGCGCCGGCTGCACACTGAGCGAGCATGGCCGGCTGCTGTTCCCCGCCGCACTGGTCGAAGACACATTGGCCAAGGCCGCGCGCCACTTCGTGCTGCATGCGCAGGACCCGCGTCACGATATGGAGCCCTGGAGCAAGCGCGCGTACTTCGGCACGGCCGGCGCCGCCGTCAACATCGTCGACCCGCGCACGGGTTACCGTCACTCGACCATCCGCGATCTCTATGACATCGGCCGCATCGTCGACGTCATGGAAAACATCCACTTCTTCCAGCGCGCCGTGGTGCCGCGCGACGTCCCCGATCCGTTCGAGATGGACTTCAACACCTGCTACGCGGCGGTCTCCAGCACGACCAAGCATGTCGGCAGCAGTTGGGTACAGCCGGAGCACGTCACGGCCTCACTCGAAATGCTGCACGCGATCGCGGGCGGCGAAAAGCAATGGCGTGAACGGCCATTCGTGAGCCAGTCGAACTGCTTCGTGGTGCCGCCGATGAAGTTCGCAACCGACGCCTGCCGTTGCCTGGAAGTGGCGGTGGCGGGCGGGATGCCGGTCTTGCTGCTCTCCGCGGGGCAGGCGGGAGCCACTGCGCCTGCGGCGCTGGCCGGTGCGCTGGCACAGGAGGTGGCGGAGGTTCTCGCGGGTCTCGTGTATGTCAACGCGATCAAGCCCGGACACCCTGCGATCTTCGGCACCTGGTGCTTTGTGTCGGACCTGCGCACCGGCGCCATGTCTGGCGGCAGCCCCGAGCAGGCGCTGCTCTCGTCGGCAGCGGGCCAGATGGCCAACTATTACAACCTGACCGGCGGCACGGCTTCGGGCATGACCGATTCCAAGGTCCCGGATGGCCAGGCAGGTGCCGAGAAGGCCCTGAACCACGCCCTGGTCGGCAACTCGGGCGCGAACCTGATTTACGAATCCGCCGGCATGCACGCCAGCCTGCTCGGCTTTTCGCTCGAGAGCCTCGTCATCGACAACGACATCATTGGCGCCGCGCTGCGCACGATCAAGGGCATCGAAGTCAACGAGGAGCGCCTGTCGTTCGACGTCATCAAGGAGGTCTGCCTCAACGGGCCGGGCCACTTCCTCGGCAGCGACCAGACGCTGCAGTTGATGCAGACCGAGTACCTGTACCCGGTGGTCGGCGATCGCAGGAGTCCCAACGAATGGACCGAACAGGGCTCGCTCGACGTCGTGGCACGGGCCATGAAGAAGGTCGAGGAAATCCTGAGGGGCCACTTCCCCGCTCATGTCGCGGAATCGGTTGACGCTGAAATACGGCGCCGGTTCCCGGTGCGCCTCGAACGTGCCGACATGCGGCCGGTTGCCAGCCCGCTGGCTGCGCGCGCGTAGCAGCGGGGCAACCGCTCCCGAACTTGCGCATGACTCTTCCAGCACACGCCAACGTCGTCATCGTCGGCGGCGGCATTGCCGGCTGCTCGATCGCCTATCACCTGACCCGGCTCGGCATCACGGACGTGGTGCTGCTCGAGCGTCGGCAACTCACCTGCGGCACCACCTGGCATGCGGCCGGCCTGGTCGGGCAATTGCGCGCCACGCGCAACCTGACGGAACTGGCCAAGTACACGGCCGACCTGTACCGCTCACTGGAAGCGGAGACCGGGCAAGCCACCGGATTCAAGCAGAACGGCTCGATCAGCGTCGCGAAAACGGCGGCGCGTCTCGAAGAACTCCAGCGTGGCGCGTCGATGGGCAAGACCTTCGGGCTGCAGATCGACGAGCTGTCGCCGGGACAAATCAAGGAGCGCTGGCCGCTGCTCGAGGTCGGCGACCTAGTCGGCGGAATTTTCATCGCCAAGGACGGCCAGACCAACCCGATCGACACGACCCAGGCGCTCGCCAAGGGCGCAAAGATGCGTGGCGCGCGCATTTTCGAAAACACCCGCGTGAGCGGCATCCGAGTCGAGCAAGGCCGCGCAACCGGCGTTGAAACCGATGCCGGCGCCATTTCGGCCGACACCGTCGTGCTGTGTGCCGGCATGTGGTCGCATCGTCTCGCGGCGGACTGCGGCGTCGCCGTGCCGCTGCACGCCGCCGAACATTTCTACATCGTCACCGAGCCGATTGCTGGCTTGCCGGGCAACCTGCCGGTGCTGCGCGTGCAGGACGAATGCGCGTACTACAAGGAAGACGCCGGCAAGCTGCTGATGGGTTGCTTCGAGCCGGTAGCGAAACCCTGGGGAATGGACGGCATCCCCGAGGAGTTCTGCTTCGACACCTTGCCCGAGGATTCCGATCATTTCGAGCCAATCCTCACGGCCGCTGTGCAGCGCGTGCCCGCGCTCGGCACGACTGGCATCCAGCTGTTCTTCAATGGCCCCGAAAGTTTCACACCCGACGATCGCTACTATATTGGCGAAGCGCCGGAGGTCCGCGATCTGTTCGTCGCGACCGGTTTCAATTCGGTCGGCATCGCCGCGAGCGGTGGCGTGGGCAAGGTGGTCGCGCAATGGATCGCCGATCGTCGTCCGCCGATGGATCTTGCCGACGTCGATATTCGCCGGGTGCTGCCATTCCAGGCCAATCGCCGCTATCTGCACGACCG
>JANNTO010000403.1:0-6729 GCA_031403675.1 Gammaproteobacteria bacterium
CGGCAGCGACCTCGCCGGCGTCTGGCTGCATGTCGGCCTGCAGGCAGTCGGCGTCGGGCTGTTCGGCTTCTCGATCATGTGCGGCGCTGGCATGTTCTTTGCAGCCGCCGTTTCCTGGGGGCTCGGCCGGACATTCGAGCGCCGCCGCGCCGGCACTTCCTGACGGCGCGATGGTCGAATGCACCATGCCAGCACTGACCCGACGCGATGCGCTGTGCCTGATCGGAGCCGCGGCCATCGGGTCCGGCACCGCGCTCGCCGCCACTGATCCGATGCAGCGTCTCATTCCGCGCACCGGCGAGCCGCTTCCGGCACTGGGTCTCGGCACCTGGCAGGTGCTGGATGTACCCGCCGATGGCGCGGACTACGAGGCGGCTGCTGCAGCGGTTCAGAGTTTCCTTGATTCAGGCGGTCGAGTCATCGACAGCTCGCCGATGTACGGCCGGGCTGAAGAACGGATCGGCGATATTCTGGCCACGATCCGGCCCGCACCGAAACCATTCCTGGCGACCAAAATCTGGACCACCGGTCGCGCGGCAGGCAAGGCACAGCTTGCCAATTCCCAGCGCCTGATGCGCTCGAAAACGCTGGATCTGGTCCAGGTACACAACCTCCAGGATCTCGGCACGCATCTCACGACGCTGCGCGAGGCGAGGGAGGCGGGGACGGTCCGCTACATTGGCGTCACGCATTACGTCGCGAGCGCCCATGCGGAACTCGAGCGTGTGATCCGCACCGAGCGCCCAGACTTCCTGCAGATCAACTACTCGCTGGCGGAACCGGAAGCCGGGGAGCGCCTGCTGCCGGTGGCGCATGAACTGGGCGTGGCGGTGCTGATCAATCGTCCGTTCACCAAAGGTTCGATGATCGATCGGGTTGCCGGCAAGCCACTGCCCGGAGTTGCGGCCGAACTGGGCTGTCATTCCGCCGCGCAACTCTTCATCAAATGGGTTCTGGCCGATCCGGCCGTGACCGTGGTCCTGACGGGCACGCGCAATCCGCGTCACGCCGCGGAGAATCTGGCAGCCGCTTCCGGCGCGCTACCGAATCAGGCGCAACGCACTGCGATCCGGAACTGGTTTGCAGCTCTTTGAAGCTAGGGTGCACTCCCTAGGTTCAATCGGGATACTTGCGGCAACTGCTGAAATCGATTACCGCAAGGAGCCGCAAATGATTCAGAACCTCAACGAATTCCTGGGCACGGTCGTCAAGACCGACCTCGGCAAGGCCGCGCGCCGGTCTGCCCGCACGATCTGGAATGCACATCGCGCCGCGTTCGAAACCACGCGCCACGAGGCCGGCAAGGTGTTTGGCGTCGCGCTGGACCAGAGCCAGAAGCTCAATGCAAAGAGCCGTAACAGCATGGATAGCATGGTCGGGAATCTGGCCGGTGTCGCTGACGAGCAGATTTCGACGCTCGAGCAGGCGCTCCAGCAGGGCGTCAGCCGGGTGATTCGCCGGATCGGCCTGCCGACTGCGAAAGACGTGAATGCGCTGACGCGCCGCGTCGACGCATTGTCTGCCCGGGTTCAGGTCCGCAGCTCGAAGAAAGCCCCGCGCCGCACTTCCCGCCGCGCCGCCTGAGTCAGCCCAAGCCGCTGGTGTACGATGGGGCCACCCGTCGTACACCAGCGTCATGCCCACGACCCCCAAGTCCAAGCCCGGCCGGCGCACCCGCCAACGCATTCTCGACGTCACGCTCGGGCTCTATAACGCCCTTGGCGAACCGAATGTATCGACCTCGTTGATCGCCACCGAACTCGGCATCAGCGCGGGCAACCTGCACTATCACTTTCGCAAGAAGGATGAACTTTCCGCCGCGCTGCTCGAGCAGTTCGTGGCCGAACTCGACAGTTTGCTGCCGCCGCCGGGCTGGCGCGCGGACAATGTCGAGGATGTCTGGTTCCTGCTGCACCTGATCCTCGAAGCCTTATGGCGCTATCGGTTTCTGTTCCGCGATCTCTCCGGCATCATGGCCCGCGACCGGCGCGCCGGCGCTCGACTGGCGACGGTGTTCGAGCGTGCGGTCCAGGCAGCGCGTGGCATCTGCCTCGGTCTGGTTGAGCGCAATCTGATGACGGCAACCGGTGCCGAAATCGACGCACTCAGCACCAACATTGCGGTCGTGGCGCTGTACTGGCTCTCGTTCGAATCCGCACGGCATCCGCGTCAGAATGCCTCGGGCACCGGCATGGCGCGTGGCGTTTATCAGGTGTTGATGCTGGTGGCGCCGTTCCTGCAGCCCGAGGGCCGCCTGCACCTCGAACAACTGGCGCAGGAATATCTAATGCGCGAGAAGGGCGGCTGACTCAAACCCTCGATTGCGGGGCTCAGTCCCAGCGTATAGGCTATTTACCATAATATACATTATGCGAACTACCTGATATCAACGTGCATGCGTCTATCGGTCGCGGACCATCGCCGCAATCATCCCTGCATAGCGCCGGACCTCGTTCCAATCCGTGTACTCAACCCTGGCTCGCAGGTCGGTCGGCCCGCCGGTCAGCCACATGATCAGCCGGATGATGTTGCGATCGACGAGGTCGTACAGCCCGTAGTCGAGCCTGCCGGCGAACACCCCGACCAGTCGCGGCTTCCAGGACATTCTGGCGAGGACTTTCTTCACATAGGGGTTGGTTTCCGGCGTGTTCCGGTCCGCTTTGCGCGCGACCAGGTTTACCGAGAAAAAGCCGCTCGGCTTTGATTGAAGCAGAACCCGATTGGCGCGAATAAACTCGAGGACCGCAGCATCATGCCTGCCGTAGCGGATGCTCGCACCGATGACGAGCACGTCATAGCGGACCAGATCCGCAATGCCGTCCGCCAGTGGCACAACATCGGCGTGCTGCCCTCTTTCCGCCAGTTCTGCCCGCAGGGTTTCGCAGATTTTGCGTGTCTGCCCGTCAACGCTGAAGTACGCGAGCAGGATATTCGCCATGGCGAATCAGCTGCCTCGACCGACTAATTCCATGTCCTCGAGCACGATTCGCAACTGCGACCAGCGCTGCTCCAGCGTTCCCGTGTAACCGATCGACAATCGCACGAGTCCGGGCCTGATGCCTGCTTTCTCGAGCTCGTCGTCCGGCATCTCGCTGCTGGTGGATGCCGCCGAGCAGGACATCAGTGTCTCGCTGAAACCCAGGCTCACCGCCATCAAGCCGAAGCGATGCTCGTTCTGCAGGCGACGCATGAATTCGAAGGCCCGGTCCCGCGTGCCGAGGTCCAGCGTGAGAACCCCGCCATATCCGAAATCCGGATTGGCCAATTGCAGCACCAACGCATGATCGAGGTGCGTCGGCAATCCAGGATAGGTCACCGGGAGTCCGAGTTCGCTCAAACGGGACGCCAATGCAAAGGCCCGGCGACTGTGCTCTGCCATGCGCAGACCGAGGTGCGGCAGCCGCAGGCTGATGTCGAAGGCGACCTGCGGGTCCATCGTCGGGCCGAGCAACATCAGTGAACCGGTGTGCAGGTCCATCAACTTCATGATGAACTCGGTGGTGCCGCACACAGCTCCGGCGATGTGATCGCTGGCGCCGTTCATGAACTTGGTGAGGCTGTGTACGACGACGTCGGCCCCATGCTGGAGCGGCGCGACAATCAGGGGCGCGAACGTATTGTCCACGACCAGGCTTGCGCCGTGACGGTGGGCAATCGCCGCCAGTCTCGGGATGTCCGCCACTCGCAGGGTCGGGTTCGACACGGTTTCGCAGAAGAGAACCCTGGTCCGCGGCATGAAGGCCCGCTCGACCGCCGCAATATCCGACACATCCACGAAAGCAGTCGTGATCCCCGCTTTCGCCGGCAGGTAATCGTGCAGCATCGCAAAGGTGCCGCCGTAGACAGTGCGGCTTGCAATCATGTGATCGCCGGTATCACAAAGTTGCATCAGGCTGGCGGCAATGGCCGCCAGACCGCTCGCGGTGCAGTAACCCGCCTGCGCGCCTTCATAGGCGGCAATCTGCCGACCCAGCACATAGACCGTCGGATTGAAATGCCGCCCGTACAGATAGCACCCGCCCACATCCGGGCCCAGGTGGCCCTGAAAGATCTCGGGCATGGTTGTGGGATCGATGACAGTGAATGTCGTGCTGGCCTCAACGGACATGTTCACGCCGCCGTGCTCGCCAAATTCGTGACGGAGATTGGCGAAGGATTCGATCGGGTTAAATCTGCTCATGGCGGTAACAGCCTATTCCTTGGTGGTCCGATTCGCAGTTCGCGCTCACGCATGCCAGAACCACAGTAGCGCGCCGCCCGTCACCATCGCCGCCCCGAATGCGATCACCACATGCGCGAACAACTCGCGACTGCCGAGCGTTGCCACCAGCACGCCCTTGAATCCGAGATTGGCCATCGAAGCGACGAGAATCATGCGCCAGGCGGTCTCCGTTTCCAGTCGGCCCTGATTAACCAGTTGTGACGTGGACAGCGTGATCGCGTCCATGTCCGTCAGGCCCGACAGTACCGCGACGAGGTATAGCTCCCGGTCGCCAAACTCGGCCGTGGTCGCAGCCACGGCGAAGACAATCAGCGTATACAGTCCGCCGAAGATCATTGCGGTGCGGAGATCCGCAGGATTCCCCTGCTCCGGCATCGTTGTGTGGTGATCGCGGATGTGCCAATGAAGCGCCGTGGCGATAACTACGCTGACTGCCAGCATGGCAACCAGCGGCGGAACGATCTGACGGAAGTGGGCGGGCGCAACCACTCCGACTTCCGCAATGACGCGTGCGAACACGGTGCCGGAGGCGATCATGATCACCAGTGCGGCAAGTCCGGAGCCCGCCGGCGCAGTAGCCGTCCGCCGCGCAAAGCCGACGGTCGTGGCGGTACTTGAGACCAGACCACCGACCAGGCCGCCGAGTACGGCACCCTCCTTCGCGCCAAGCAGTTTGTGGGCGACATAGCCGATCAGGCTGATGCCGACGATCAGCACGACCATCAACCAGATCTGGAACGGATTGAGGACTGCGTAGGGTCCATAGGCCTGGTTCGGCAGCACCGGCAGGATCACGAGCGTGATCAGTACGAACTGCATGATTGCCGTGACGTCGCGCTCGCCAATCTTCGCCGCAAATGCGTGCAGCAGGTCCTTGTAGTGCAGCAGCACTGCGATCGCGCCGCCAAGGGCCACAGCAATCGCCAACTCTCCGAACACCACGTAGGCGCCGATGCCGTAAAGCAGCAGTGCCGCAACTTCGGTGGTCTGGCCGGCATCGGTGTCGCCGCCGCGCGCGAGCATGAAGTTGCTGACAACGAGGAGCGCTGCGAGCGCAATCAGGCCTGCCGCGACGATCCAGCCGCCGTGTTCGATCGCGAGCAGGCCACACAGCGTTCCGAACGCCGCGATCAGCGGAAAGGTGCGGATGCCGCCAACTGAAGCTTCGGTGCGCTGGCGTTGGAGCCCTACCAGCAGGCCCAGCAGCAGCGAGATCGCAAGCTGGACAAATGGATTTGCCTCCATAATGCTGCCAGCCTAGCGCAAAAGGTCCCGCATGCGCCCGACCTCGACAATCGGCCTGCCGATCCTCGTGCTTCTCGTCCTCGCAGCCGAACTCCTGTTCCTGGGCGACCTGCTCGAGTACCGTCGCCCCCTCCTTAGCTCCGAACCCTGGCGCCTGCTGACCGGGCACTTCGTGCACCTGTCGCTCACGCACGCGCTGCTCAACTCTGTCGCCCTGCTGCTGCTTGGGCGGTTGTTCGCGGATCGATTGCGCGCAGCAGAAATGTGGGCGGTGCTTGCCGGCGCGCCGGTGCTGATTTCCCTCGTGTTCTGGATGGTATTGCCGGAACTGACCTGGTATCGGGGGCTCTCGGGCGCGCTGCACGCGCTTTATTTCACCGGTTGCGTGGTGTGGATCAGGACCACAAGGGGTCGTGGCCGCTGGCTACCGATCGCAGCGCTGGTGGGAGGAATATGCAAAGTAGTTCTGGAACAGCCCTGGGATGCGAGCTTTCCATTCCAGGAATGGCTGGGAGCCGCGGTTGTTCCGCAGGCGCACCTGGTTGGCGCCGCCATCGGCACGGTGGCCGGTTTGTGGTTCGCGACCCGGCGTGTAAAACGCAGATCAGTTTAGCGTCTGGTTCCGTGCGAGCTGCCGCTTGAGGGCGGCGACGTGCGTCCGTTGCTGGTGGTAGACAGACGATTCCGGCGCAGATTGCCCCGATAACGCGTATAAAGGGCTGCATGAGTACCCACCCATGAGCATTGGCGCCCCTGTTTCGGCCGATCTTGCCGCTGCGCTGCGCACCTATCACGCCGCGTTTGGACACGAAGTACCCACCGAGATCGTCGACAAGTACGCCGGTCGCTGTGGGCCGTTGATGCTCGAGATCCGCCAGGCTGTCGCACTCCGCCAGCCGATCCTGGCTTGGCTCGCGCGCTCGAAGACTAATTTGCCTCTGCGCTGAGTCTGCGCCGACGGCCGCTGCGGACCCCTGTTTCGAGCCACATCAGACCGATCAGGCACAGCCACCAGAAGTCGGTGGAACCACCACCGCCTCCACCGCCGTTACCTGGGCCCGGCGGGATTACTGCATCGTCGTTCGCGATCGTTACGTCGATCGTCGCCGATCCCTCGATGGCAACACCGCCTGTCGCATTCGAAAGCGTGATGCGGAGAGCTTCGTTGGCTTCGCTCTGGTTGTCATTGACCAGTGCAATCGTGATCGTGCGTTCGCCGAGATCGCCCGCCCCCCAGTTCAGCGTGCCATTGGTCGCGGCAT